>NZ_JBFUKO010000842.1:0-1920 GCF_056400805.1 Aminobacter sp. P4_H6_2 | reverse complement strand
TGGTTCGCCTGTCTGGCGGGGCGCTTTGCCAGCTTGGCCATAGCAACGCCCGGATTCTGGAAGGCGCGCTACGGTCGGCCGTCAAGGAAGGCGTTCGGGCGGGATGGCAGCGATCGCTGGTAATTTCAGGTATTGACCCGATCGTGAAGTCAGAACTGGCTCACCAAGAAGATATGTAATTTTTTACATTTCTGAATACATTGAATGTATAAACGCACAATGGACAGGAAATGACGAGAGTGACTACGCTGTTTGTTATCCAGCGAGGTGACGATCGTGCTTCAATCCCATCCAAAATCTGCCAGCCAAGACATTTCGCTTTCGACTATCCAGTCGGGCATCCTGTCGGATGACGATTGCATATCTCTCCTGCAGTGGATGTTGCGGTACGACACGACGGCATTGCAGGGCCGTGAACAAGGCTTTGTGGCCGAGCTAGTCAACTATCTGGCCGAGCGTGGCGTCGCATCGACAACGATCCAGGGGGATGACGGACGCGCCAATCTGATCGCGAGCCTCGACAACGGCCGTGCGGGCCCGCATCTGGTCTTTTGCGGGCATTGCGACACCGTACCCCTCGGCGACCGCGAATGGAAAAAATCGCCATTCGGAGGGACGGTCGAGGGTGGGCGCATCTATRGGCGTGGCAGTTCGGACATGAAAGGCGGCCTTGCCGCCCTCATCGCCAGCTTCCTCGACATGTACGCCCGTGAGGACTGGTCGGGCCGGCTTTCGCTGGCCGTGACCTATGGCGAGGAAACCGGCTCGGAGGGCGCGAGCCTGATGGCCGGCGACGGTAGCCTCGCCCCGTTCGACGCCATGATCATTGCCGAACCGACCTCCAACCGGCCGGTGCGCTGCCACAAGGGCGTGCTGTGGCTGGGCTTCACGGCAACCGGACGCACGAGCCACGGGTCAATGCCGCAGATGGGTCTCAATGCGTTGGAAATGCTGGTCCGGTTCCGGCAAAGGCTGCTCGATCTCGACGCCCTCGCCGCATCCGACCCGCTTCTGGGCCGGCCGACCATCTGCCTCACCCGCCTGCAAGGCGGCACGCAGGTCAACGTCATTCCCGATCGCGCAATCGCCGAATTCGACATGCGCACGCTGCCGGGGCAGAGCCACGACGACATACTCGCGGCGATACGAACGATCGCGCGTGAAATCGAAGCCGAATATGAGGGCGGCAAGATCGTCGTCGAACCAATCATTTCTMTGCCCGCGCTCGACACCCCGGCCGACAGCTCGATCGTTCGCGCGGCTCTGGACATCGGGCACGAACTGGGCGCGCCTGCCGGCGAAGCCGGTGGCGCCAGCTACTTCACCGACGGCTCGGTTCTGCAGTCTGTCGGCACCGACATCCTGATACTAGGCCCCGGCGACCCCGGCGAGGCGCACCAGACGGATGAGAGCCTCGACCTATCGGACTTTCTGACCTCCCGTCGTATCTACACGGAAATGGCCCGCCGCTTTCTGCGCTCTCCCGAATAACGGGGGAGACGTCCCACGCCGATCCTGAGCGTCAGGGCCGGCGCCCAACATCCAAGTTCCCACCAAGAGGAACCAACGATTTTTCCCAGGAGGAGTTTCAATGTCACTCGATCGTCGTCAATTCCTGCAGATTTCCGCTGCCACCGTCAGCGCCGGGGTACTCAGCGGCATTCCCCTCATGGCCCAGGCACAGGCCAAGGGCGGCGTTCTGAATGTGGTAGTCCAGCCGGAGCCGCCCGGCATCATGATCGGCATCTACCAGAACGTGCCCTCTCAGATGGTCGGAGGCAACATCTTCGAAGGTCTGCTGCGTTTCGACGCCGACCTGAAACCGCACCCGCTGCTGGCCACAAGCTGGGAGGAAGCAGCCGATGGCATGTTTTATTCCTTCAAGCTGAAGGAAAATGTGCTGTGGCACGACGGCAAGCC
>NZ_JBFUKO010000841.1:0-1927 GCF_056400805.1 Aminobacter sp. P4_H6_2 | reverse complement strand
GACATCGCCAGCGACAATTTTGTCGCCTTCGTTCTTCAACCACTTCGACAGATTGCCCTCTTCCATCGTCGGCGAGAGCGCAGGCATGAGAATTTCGATCGGCATGTTCGCGCCCTCCCTTAGATCAAGATATCGGTCCAGAGCTCGGAAGCATCCGGCTCGGGATCGGTCTGAGCAAAGTCTGCGGCGTCAGCCACAATGTCGCGAACATCCTTGTCGACCGCCTTGAGATCGTCCTCGGTCGCCCACTTCTTGGCGATGAGGCGCGCCTTGACCTGTTCGATCGGGTCGTGCTCCGAGCGCATCTTCTGCACTTCGTCCTTGGAGCGGTATTTTGCCGGGTCGGACATCGAGTGACCGCGATAGCGGTAAGTTTCCATCTCGAGGATGATCGGACCGTTGCCCGAACGGCACCATTCGGTGGCGAGATCGCCGGCGGCCTTGACCGCGCGCACGTCCATGCCGTCGACCTTGATGCCCGGAATCTTGAAGGACACGCCGCGCTGCGAGAAATCCGTCTCGGCCGAAGCACGCGTAACGGCGGTGCCCATGGCGTAGCGGTTGTTTTCGATGACGTAGATCACCGGCAGCTTCCACAGCGCGGCCATGTTGAAGCTCTCGTAGACCTGGCCCTGGTTGGCAGCGCCGTCGCCGAAATAGGTCACCGAGACATTCGGGTTCTCGCGGTAGCGATTGGCAAAGGCCAGACCGGTCCCAAGTGACACCTGGGCGCCGACGATGCCGTGGCCGCCGTAGAAATGCTTTTCCTTGGAGAACATGTGCATGGAGCCGCCCTTGCCTTTCGACAAGCCGCCCCGACGCCCGGTCAATTCGGCCATGACGCCTCGCGCCGACAGCCCCATGGCCAGCATGTGGCCGTGGTCACGATAGGCAGTGATCATCTGATCGCCTTCGATCAGCGACATCTGGAGGCCGGTGACGACAGCCTCCTGGCCGATGTAAAGGTGGCAAAAGCCGCCGATGAAGCCCATGCCGTAGAGCTGGCCGGCCTTTTCTTCGAAGCGGCGGATGAGCAGCATCTCGCGGTAGGCCGCGACATCCTGTTCCTTGGTGAAATCGACCGGTTTGGGCGTTACCGGAGCAGATAGAGATTTTGTGTCAGATTTGGTTTTGGCAGGCGCTTTTCTGGCGGCGGTGGCCATGCATCACTCCCTAGTGGCGTCTCTTTGCGGACAATGAGGAGATCATGCATAATCTCTCCTCTCCATGACCAAAACGCTAGCATGTAGAATGACGCTGCGCCATGCGGAAAAATGCATAGCAGGCATGCGGTTAAGCGCCTAAAAACGTTGGATTTCTTGTTCATTAACTTGAAGTCAGTTAATGCGGCGCTCGGATGGCCGCATTATGGTCAGCTCATCTGCATGGGACATATTGAGGGCGTTTCGCGCCTGCTCGTCAAGCATGTCCTTTTCCAGCGAGCCGTCATGCAGCATCTGCACCCGCCGTTCGACAGACATGCGATGTGCCCTGACCGTATCGAGCTTGGCCTGAAGCTCGACCGCGCGCGCCTCGAGCCGATACTTGGAATAGATGCCGAATTCGCCATGATAGGCATGAAAGCCGAAATAGGACAAAAACATCACTGCCAAGGCAGGGACGATGAAGCGGCCGGTGTTTGTCTGCTTGTGCTGGCGTGTCCACATGGTGCGCAAAACCTCTCGCACCCTTGTCGCTCCATCATACTTAATGCCGGGTTACGACAGGCTCGTTCCGCGCGAAAAACGAGTCGAATTCAAAACAGCCGCTGCCGCGCCCGCGAAAGCTCAAATCCCGCACCCCGCCCATTGGTGCAGGTCACGCCCGAGCGCTCGGAGACGCAGCTGATGTTTCCGCGCTCGAAAGTCTCGCCGTAGGCCAGCTCCGGATAATCGCCGACGATGGTGTCGCCGACGCACATCAGCAC
>NZ_JBFUKO010000840.1:0-1931 GCF_056400805.1 Aminobacter sp. P4_H6_2 | reverse complement strand
GTGCCTGGCCCGCACGGCCTTCCTGAATATTCACTCACGATCTTCGGCCAGGCCTCGAACCACGAGGGTTCCAGCTACCTCTTCTTCCGGCTCGCCAACTCCGGCAATCGCTCGTACGCCAGCGCAATCAGCGCCTCCTTCTTGGCCCGGCTCCACCCCTTGATCTGCCGCTCGCGCTCGATCGCCTCGACGATCCGATCATAGGTCTCGGTGAACACCAACTCCACCGGCCGCCGCTTGCGCGTGTAGCCGTCATAGACGCCCTCATTGTGCTCCCATACCCGCGCCTCGACCTCCTGCTTGGTCAGGCCGGTGTAGTACGAGCCATCCGAGCATCGCAGGATGTAGACGGCGACTTCCATGCGAGCCTCCCCAAGTCCGGGCTAGGAGGGAACGTCGGTACCTAGGAATCCTCATATTCCCGCGAAAACACCACGCTCGCGCGCTTTACAACCATTAGCAATGTCATCACGAAGTGAAAAAACATAAATATGGCAAAGGAAGATTCTAGCGCACTAAACCTTCCTATGCAGTATATTATTAATAGAGTTGTGATAAGTATAACTGATATCAGGATCAGATAAGAGATATTTGAGTTCAATTCGGATATCAGGGTTTTTCTTGATTTGTTTACTACATTGAAATCCTTATTCTTCTTCGGGTCGCCCGGAGGATTTATCCTTCTCAAGGATACGCTATACAACGCCACCTGAACGCTCAACAGTAGCGCTGCGAATATAGAAAAAACCGTGACAGAAAGTTCAATCACGTTAGCTTTCGTGCGCACATCAAGCACGAAGCATGCTGCGCCTAGCAGCAGCGGTAAGACGTAGAAAACGAGAAGATCGTCGGTTAATATCTTATTTTCACCGTCTGCATGCAGAGTGCGGATGTGTGAAGAAATAATACCGATTATGTTGATCTTCTGCATTATGTTTTAATGCCGCTGTAAAATTCACTCATAATATCGTCGACTTCATCGGCAATGTCGTCGAACACGGGATGCCCGCTCTTCTGTCTCTTCACTTTATCAGAAGCCTCAATTAGCCCCGCGTCTATGCCGTATCCGAATATTCCTACAATGCGCCGCTTCCGACCGAACTGGACTTCTGCTGTGACGCTCTCGTATCTGTCGCCATCGAATGATACGATTTGATCTCCTGAGGATCCGTCGACCATTGTTTTTATTTCTTTGAATGTTGAGATGTAACTGCCGCGCCTTTTCGCTCGAATCGAAACATCTACTTCGACCTCGTCAATTTTCTTTCCGAGCAAGTATGCGTCCGCGTTGTCAGTTCGAGACCGTCGTCGGCTGAACGTCAGAGATTTGACAGGCCGTTCGTCCATCACCGATCCCGCCGGAGCGACTACGTTGAAAAGCATAATGTAGTTCGGAAATTTGTGCTGGAAATCTTTCATCAGGGCGTTGCGAACAAATGTAACGCAGGACCGTCCCAGAAATGACTGAAAGGCCATCATCGCGCAGGTTGAATCGTCAGGGACCCAAATTTGAAAGTATAGAGGAATTTCTTCGAGGTCACTAGATTGGCGGCTATATTTCTCCTTACGGGTCTTCAAGTCTTCGAATTTACTTTCAAATCCATGTGTGCCGTAGCTAATATATCCATGGATGGTTCTTGGGGAGTTTGTTGGCTTTCGGTCAAAGAACCATACGCGCGGCTCGGTAGTTTCGACTGTTGGATCGCCTCTCCGTGCAACAAAATCCTCCATGAAATCGTGGAGGTCGCACGGTTCGCCACCAGGGCCAATCACTAGATTGTTCTTTTGCCCTCTTCTTCGCAAAGAAATTTTGTAAAATCGAAGACCTATTGCAAATGGCATTTGTACGAATTTCCTCGAGTTGATTCTACAATGCAATAAAATCTAAATATACTTGTTAGCACAAGCGCTAATGCAACGGCGCCATAGGT
>NZ_JBFUKO010000839.1:0-1937 GCF_056400805.1 Aminobacter sp. P4_H6_2 | reverse complement strand
GCCCAATGCCGTCATCTTCGATAGCGAGGATGCCGGCGGGCTGTTCATCTACCGATCGGGGTCTTGGTCGGGCGCTATTCCGGGTGGCGGCGGTGCCTACATCGCCACCTGGCCGAGCCTTGGATACACGCCGCTGGCGGTCGTCCAGAACGGTTCGCCGGGGGCGGTATCGGGGTTCTTCCAATACAATTACCCGGCGGCCRGTGTCCCGCGCTTCATTTGTTACCCCTCCGGGCTTTGGCTCCGCAATGGGATCAGTGACCCGCCTGACGGCACAATTTTCAATGTCGTCTACCAGGTCTATCGATTGAGAGCCCAATGAAGCGCGGCAAGATCAAGCTCAATGGGCCAACGCCGATGTTTCGGGTTTCAATGCCCGGCGTCGACGTGGATACGGCGGCTTTGCACCAATTCATCGCGCACGAGGACTTCATGTTCTCGCAGCCCTATGCTTTTGGCTATGTCCAGTGTCCCTTTATTGGCTTCACTGGCGATGCAACGCGGGATGAATCGGTCGCAGTAGGCATCCCCAACATCGGGGTCACGCCGACCATTCACCTCTTTCCGGTCGATCAGAACAACCAGATAGCGTTCCCCGCGCATTTCTCCGAGGGGTCGGGCAGCGCTGGCCGAAACTATCAGATCATCAACTATTTCGTCTCCGGCACCGCGTCTGGCGGCAGCCTCACCATTCGGTTTCAGAAGGGCCTGAACACGGCCTTTTCTCCTAATGGCTGCTATTACATCCTGACTCGCAGCGCGAATGTTGCGGGTGTGCCAGGGCCAGGTGCGGCTGGTCCGCGTGTGCGCATCAACAAGGACGGCATCAAGATCGCCCGGCCCGGCTACAGCGTCGATACGGCGACCGAGGAGAACATGTTCTTCTCCTCAAGCGGCATCGCGGCGCGCGTCTATGAAACCGGACTCGTGGGCGTTGTTGACTTCGCCGGTACTGGCGGCGATCGCTACAAGCGGGCGAGGGTGAACTTCTCGAAGGGGTTCACTCGCCCGCCACCGGTGTTTGCCGCTGGCATCAGGTCGGACGGTGGAATCGACGTCACGCCGGTGCGGTATTGGGTGGCAAATAATACCTATGGCCGCCAACATCCGCACTACCAGGTGTCCGTCGATACGACCGGTTTCGATCTCATGGTCGTCAAGGACTATGGCTCGAACTTCTATTTAGACGTCCCCACCACCTGGCGGTACTGGGTCTTGGACAACGTCCTCGACACCTAGCGGCGGCCTATAATCCCCTTCAGCCTCCAAAGGGCCAATCATGACATCTTCGGTTTATTTGGCCGGCACGGCTTCCGTGTCGAACGRCTCGCCTATTGTGGCGGGCACAGACACGGCTTGGAATGTGGCGCTGGTCACTGGCGGCATGTTCAGCTTTGCTGGGCAGTCAGTGCCGATCATCAGCGTTGAGAGCGACACGTCGCTGACGCTCGCCTACGGGTGGCCCGGCACAACGGCCAGCGGTAGCTACGCCATTGCGCGCGAGACCTCAGAAGCCGTGCGCGCAGCATGGATCAATGATCGGCTGGCGCAAATCCTGACCAAGCTTGCGCTTGCCGGCATTCATCCCGACGGCGCTGGCACCTTGGCAGAGCGCAATGCGTTGTCGCCAGTGCCGGCCGTTGGCTATCTCTGGCTGCGCGTCGAGAACGGCTATAGCCTCGAGTTTTATCGGCGAACCGCAAGCGGCTGGGATGGCCCGTTCGATATCACCGGCCCCGCTGGTCCCGCTGGTGTCCTGCACTGGATTGAGGCCGGCTGGTCGCTTGGCGCCACTTTCGATTACAACGACGGCCTGACTCGCAACGGTACGTCTTACCGCTGCTTTGTGGCGCACACTTCCGGCGCGGCTACTGAGCCAGGCGTTGGCGCCAATTGGCAGACTGTCTGGAAGGTCACGGCTTCCAAGGGCGACAGAG
>NZ_JBFUKO010000838.1:0-1938 GCF_056400805.1 Aminobacter sp. P4_H6_2 | reverse complement strand
GCCCTAGCGAAACCCAGCATCTGGTCGCCCACGTGCTCGGCGTTCCGAGCCATGCCGTGACAGTCGAAGTGCGCCGCATGGGGGGCGGTTTTGGCGGTAAGGAAACTCAGGCCAACCAATGCGCGGCCATCGCCGCCATCGCGGCCAAGAAGCACAAGCGCGCCGTCAAGATCAGGCTCGACCGCGACGAGGACATGACCGCCACCGGCAAGCGGCATGATTTCGCCATCGACTACGAGGTCGGCTTCGACGACGAGGGCAACATCCTTGGCGTCGACTACATGTTCGCGCTGAATGCCGGTTTTTCCGCCGACCTTTCCGGGCCGGTCGGCGACCGTGCGCTATTTCACTGCGACAACACCTATTTCTACCCGAACGTTCACGCCAAGTCGGCGCCGCTCTACACCAACACCGTGTCCAACACGGCGTTCCGTGGCTTCGGCGGCCCGCAGGGCATGGTCGGTGCCGAGCGCGTCATCGACGAGGTTGCCTTTGCCGTTGGCAAGGACTCGCTCGAAATCCGCAAGCTGAATTTCTACGACCCGATGGGCGCGCCGGGTGAACGCAACCTCACGCCCTATCACCAGAAGGTCGAAGACAACATCATCCACCGCATCGTGGCTGAGCTCGAGGAAAGCGCCGACTATGCCGGGCGCCGGCGCGAGATCGCGGCCTTCAACGCCAACAGCCGCTTCATCAAGCGCGGCATGGCGCTGACGCCGGTGAAATTCGGCATCTCGTTCACCAAGACCGAGTCCAACCAGGCCGGCGCGCTGGTCCATGTCTATGCCGACGGTTCGGTGCACATGAACCATGGCGGCACCGAGATGGGGCAGGGCCTGCATCTCAAGGTGGCGCAGGTGGTGGCCGAGGAATTCCAGATCGACCTCGATCGGGTCAAGATCACGGCTACGACCACCGCCAAGGTTCCTAACACGGCACCGACGGCGGCTTCTTCGGGTGCCGACCTCAACGGCATGGCGGCACAGGACGCAGCGCGGCAGATCCGCAAGCGGCTGACCGACTTCGCCGCCGAGAAGTATCAGGTGCCGACCGACCAGGTGGTGTTCTTGCCCAACCGGGTGCGCATCGGCAACCAGGAGGTCAGCTTCAACGATCTCGTCAAGCAGGCCTATCTCAACCGCATCCAGCTTTCGGCTGCCGGTTTCTACAAGACGCCTAAGATCCACTGGGACCGCAGTAAGGGTCGTGGCCATGCTTTCTACTATTTTGCCTATGGCGCAGCCTGCTCGGAGGTGTCGGTCGACACGCTGACCGGCGAATATGTGGTCGAGCGTGCCGACATCCTGCACGACACCGGGCGTTCGCTGAACCGGGCCATCGACATCGGCCAGGTCGAGGGCGGCTTCATCCAGGGAATGGGTTGGCTGACGACGGAAGAGCTGTGGTGGGACGGCAAAGGGCGGCTGCGCACGCATGCGCCGTCGACTTACAAGATCCCGCTGGCGTCCGACCGGCCGAAGATCTTCAATGTGGCGCTGACCGACTGGTCCGAAGCCTACGAGCCGACGATCCATCGCTCGAAGGCCGTGGGCGAGCCGCCTCTGCCGCATGGCATGTCGGTGCTTCATGCGCTGTCGGACGCGGTGGCGAGCGTTGCCGATCACAAGATCTGTCCGCGTCTCGATGCGCCGGCAACACCCGAGCGCGTGCTGATGGCGATCGAGCGGCTCAGGGCCGAGGCGGCCCCAAAAAAGTGAGCGCGACGGCCAAGAGCCTCAGGGCATTTCTCGGCGCGGCGCCTTCGGTGGCGCTGGTCGAGGTGGCCGAGGCCAAAGGCTCGACGCCACGCGAAAAGGGCGCGTGGATGCTGGTGTCGCCGCAGCGCATCTTCGGCACTATTGGCGGCGGCCAGCTGGAATTCATGGCGATCGACGCGGCTCGGGCGATGCTCAGTGCTGCCCCCCACCCTTACCC
>NZ_JBFUKO010000837.1:0-1939 GCF_056400805.1 Aminobacter sp. P4_H6_2 | reverse complement strand
AGATCACGATGTCGATTTCGCTGGCGCCTGCTGCAACGGACGCCTCGATCTCCTTCAGCCTGAGCGCGAGCGGTGAAAGACCTGCCGGAAAGCCGGTGGAAACCGCAGCGACAGGGATGCCGCTGCCGCTGAGGAAGCGTTTCGCCGGCTCGACCATCTCGTGATAGACGCAGACCGCGCCTGTCGTCAGGTTCATTCCGGACATGCCGAGCGCTTCAAGGATATCGGCGCGTATCGGGCGCTTTGCCTTTTCGCAAAGGCGCCGAACCCGCCCCTCTGTGTCGTCGCCCGACAAGGTGGTCAGGTCGATGCATGACACGGCTCGCAACAGCCAGGCCGCCTGATAATCCTTCTTGGCGGTGCGCCTCGCAACGAGGCTCTTGGTCCGGCGCTCGATTGCCGAGGTATTCGCCCGCACGGCCTCGACCCAATCGAGATCAAGTGCCATCCCGGGATTGCGCGGCAGATTGTGCCCAATGGGAGCAGAAGGGATCATCCCTTCGCCAATTTCAGGCATGGACATCCACGTTCCCCTTCCAATCGATACTGTTGCTTTGCATGTTCGTCTTGATGCCAAGATGCGTCGCGATCGTCGCGCCGATATCGGCAAACCCTCTGAGCCCGACCGATCCCGGTTTTGCGCCCGGCCCGGCGATCAGGATGGGTGTTCTTTCCCTGGTATGGTCTGTTCCTGGCCAGGTCGGGTCGTTGCCGTGGTCGGCGGTCAGGACGAGCAGGTCGCCTGGACCCAGCTCGCGCAGGATCGAGGGAATGAGGCCGTCGACGATCTCCAGCGCGTTGGCGTAGCCGGCGACGTCGCGGCGGTGTCCGAATTCGCTGTCAAACTCGACGATGTTCGAAAACACGAGCCCGCCAGGCGGCAGATCGCGCATCGCCTGGAGCGTCGCATCGACAGTGCCTTCGATGCCTGTCGCCTTTCGCGATTCCGATATGCCCCGGCCAGCAAAAATGTCGCTGATCTTGCCAACGCCGGTCACGTGTCGGCCCGCCGCCACCAGTTCGTCGAGCAGGGTCTGGTCGAAGGGAGGCATCGAGAAGTCGCGTCGGTTGGGGCTGCGGACGAAGGCATTTTCTTCGCCGACAAATGGCCGGGCAATGACGCGGCCGACCACCAGCGGGTCGACCAGATCACGCGTCAGCGCGCAAAGCGCGTAAAGCCGGTTGAGGCCAAAATGGGTTTCGTGCCCAGCGATCTGGATGACCGAGTCCGCGGAAGTGTAGAAAATGGGCTTGCCGGTGGCGACGTGTTCGGCGCCGAATTCCTCGATGACCTGTGTGCCCGACGCATGTTTGTTGCCGATCACGCCCGGCAAGCCGAAGCGCGTGACGATGTCGTCGATCAGGCTGTCGGGAAAGGTCGGGACCTGGTTCGGAAAATAGTGGAAGTCCTTGCTGACAGGTGTTCCAGAAATCTCCCAATGGCCAGATGTCGTATCCTTGCCTTTGGAGCTTTCTACCCCCACGCCCCATGTGCCGGTTGCCGGCTCGCTGGCGATAGCCTCGCCTGCAGCCAGTCGCAATGCGTTGAACAAACCCAGGCTGCCCAGGTTGGGCAGCATCAGCGGCCCACGGCGAATGCCTTCGATATCGGCCTTGCCCTGGTTGGCTGCCTCGATGATGTGGCCCAAGGTGTTGGACCCGTTGTCGCCGTAAAGGACTGCGTCGTCGGCACCGCCGATCCCGACGGAATCCAATACGATCAAAATGGCTCGGTTGTTCGTCATGACACCAATTTTCGGCTATCGAAGCTCTTGAGCACGCGTGTTGCAAGAGCTTCGTCGATGACGAGCTCGTTGATGTATCCGCTGCGCAGCACGCCGAGCGTTGCCTTCGCCTTGGTCTCTCCGCAAACGATGGCGATGCATCGCCGATCCGACACTTCCGCGGGAGATATCCCGACAGCCTTGTCGGCGAGTTC
>NZ_JBFUKO010000836.1:0-1946 GCF_056400805.1 Aminobacter sp. P4_H6_2 | reverse complement strand
CATGATGACCTGGACCGGCTTCACCACCGACTGGTATGTCCAGGTCCTCGGCTTCAAGACGAAGATTTCGGAAAACGCGCTCTATCTGGAATCCACCGACCAGCTCGTGCAGGCTGTATGGAACAGCCTGCAGATCGCCGCTTCCACCACCGCCATCGCCACCGTGCTCGGCACCGCCATGGCAATCGCGCTCTACCGCTTCGACTTCGTCGGCCGGCGCTTCTACCGCGTCGTCATGTTCATGCCGATGCTGATGCCGGATATCGTGCTCGGCATCGCGCTGCTGATCTTCTTCGTCAATGCCGGCATCAATCTCGGCATCGGCACGATCATCATCGGCCAGTGCACCTTCCTGACTTCCTATGTCTTCATAGTCGTCACCGCCCGGCTCGCCGGAATGGACCGCACGCTGGAGCAAGCCTCAGCCGATCTCGGAGCGAACGAATGGACGACCTTTCGCAGGGTGGTCTTCCCGCAGCTCCTGCCGGGCCTGCTCGGCGGCGCGCTGCTCGCCTTCATCATTTCGATGGACGACCTCGTGATCACCTATTTCATTGCTGGGGTCGATGTCACGACCCTGCCGATGTTCATCTTCGCCATGCTTCGGCGCGGCATCAAACCGGAGATCAACGCCATCGCCGTGATGATGCTGACCTTCTCCTTCATCATTGCCTCCCTCGGCCTCTATCTTCGCTCCCGGCAGAAGTGACCATGAACAAAAAAACAAAGCCCCGTGCCCGCGATCTCGGCCTCCCCTTCACCGGCCGCACCGGCCCCCTCAACGCCATCACCGATGTCGAAGGCATCGCCGTGGGCTTCCAGACAATCCAGGAAGAAACCCCGCGCCCCGGCAGGAAGCTGCCGGTCCGCACCGGCGTCACCGCCATCCTGCCGCATAGCGACTGCGAAACGCCCGTGCCAGTTTATGCCGGCGTGCACCGTTTTAACGGCAATGGCGAAATGACCGGCACACATTGGATCGAGGACGGCGGCACCTTCCTCGGTCCGGTCATGATCACCAACACCCACGGCGTCGGCATCACCCATCATGCAACGATCCGCTGGATGCTGGAGCGCTACGCCTCGACCTACGATACTGGCGATTTCCTCTGGCTGATGCCCGTCATCGCCGAAACTTATGACGGGGTGCTCAGCGACATCAACGGCATGCCGGTTACCGAAGCCGATGCCCGCGCCGCACTGGAAAACCTTTCCCGAGGCCCCGTATCGGAAGGCAACTGCGGCGGCGGCACCGGCATGATTACCTACGGCTTCAAGGGTGGCACAGGAACCTCGTCGCGCAGTCTTACCTATGCCGGCAAGGATTACACGATTGGCACGCTCGTGCAGGCCAATCACGGCCAGCGCGACTGGTTGACGGTCTGCGGCGTGCCAGTCGGAAAGCACTTGCAGGACAATACACCGCAAAGCCAGCTGAAGGAACGCGGCTCCATCATCGTCATCATCGCCACCGATCTGCCGCTCGCCCCGCATCAGCTGAAGCGTCTCGCCCGCCGCGCTGCCATCGGCATCGGTCGCAACGGCACACCGGGCGGTAACAATTCCGGCGACATATTCCTCGCCTTCTCCACCGCCAACCCCCAGCCGATGGCGCACCGCGCGCCCGAAATACTTTCCCTGGAGATACTTAACGACCAGCATCTGGACGCCGCCTACGTGGCTGCGGTTGACAGCGTCGAAGAAGCCGTGGTGAACGCCATGATTGCCGCTGAGGACTCAGGCGGCACGCCACATGACCGCTTCCGCATCGATGCCCTGCCGCACGATGCGCTCTTGAGTGTGCTCCGAGATCATGGGCTGCTCGGGGTATAGTCCATCCGGTATCACTAACAGAGTTGTCTCATCTTGTGCGGCTACCACGCTCAAGAAAGCCGCCAAGACCCATGTCGAGTGGCGCTCAATTCGTCTGGCCACCGATTTTCACG
>NZ_JBFUKO010000835.1:0-1946 GCF_056400805.1 Aminobacter sp. P4_H6_2 | reverse complement strand
CGCCCGAGGGCGAACTAGTCGCCGGACTGGCGGCTGCGGCGCCGACCCAGGTTGACGCCAAGACTTGGGAGTTCAAGCTCAGGCCCGACATCAAGTTCCACAATGGCGAGGCATTCAACGCGGATGCTGTCGTTAACAGCGTCAAGCGTGTCATAGATCCGGCGCTAAAGTCGGAGCAGGCCGCCTACTTCGGCACCATCACCGGCGCGGAGAAGGTCGACGACCTGACTGTGCGCATCATCACCTCGGGTCCGGATCCGATCCTGCCGTCGCGCATGTACTGGATGAAGATGATCCCCGCGACCTATGCTGCCGACGCCAAGTTCGCCGAAGCACCGGTCGRCACCGGCCCCTACAAGTTCACCAGTTGGAACCGCGGCCAAGACATCGTGCTGGAAAAGAACGCCGACTATTGGGGCGATGCCGCGTCGATCGACAAGGTGACCTACCGCTTCGTCGGTGAATCCGGCACGCGCCTTTCCGGGCTTATGGCGGGCGAACTCGATGTCATCACCAACCTTCTGCCGGAGTTCGCCCAGCAGGCACCGAAGTTCGCGGCCGTCAGCGGCCTTGAAACGAGCCTCATGATCGTGTCGACCGACAACGAGGTGACCAAGGATCCGCGCGTCCGCGAGGCCATGAACATCTCGGTCGACCGCAAGGCGCTGGCTGAGAGCCTGTTCGGCGGCTACGCCACACCGGCAAAGGGGCAGGTCGTCAACCCAAAGGCTTTCGGCTACAACAAGGCACTGCCCGACTACGTGTTTGACCTCGACAAGGCAAAGGCCCTGATTAAGGAAGCGGGTGCTGAGGGCAAGACCATCAAGCTCGTCGGAGAGGCCGGTCGCTGGCTCAAGGACCGCGAGCTGATCGAGGCAGTCGGCGCCTACTGGAAGGACGCAGGCCTCAACGTCGACATCAAGATCGAGGACTTCGGCGAATACCTCAACCAACTGTTCGACAAGAACACGCGGCCGGATGCGGTCTTCCTCTCGAACTCCAACGAACTGCTCGACGTCGACCGTGAAATGACCGCCGTGCTACAGAGCAAGGCGAGTTCCGCGTCCAACAGCGACCAGGAAATGTCAGACCAGATCAGCGCTGCCAGGACCGAGACCGACGTCGAGAAGCGCCAGGCAATGTATGACGCCATCACCAAGAAGTCGTACGACCTGTCGTACCTCGTCCCGCTGCTCAACCAGCAGGACATTTACGGCTTCTCCAAGCGCCTGGAATGGCAGCCTCGCGTCGACTCCAAGCTGCTCGTCAAGGAGATGAAGGTCACGGAATAACAACGACAATTGCGGGTTCGAACAAAAACATAAGCGAACCCCAACAGTTCTGGAGCCGGCTCAACAAGGGAGAGCCGGCTCCAGCCAATGGAGAGGAATATGGGTGGTTTTCTGCTCCGCCRAATTGCACAAGGTCTCCTTGTCGTCATCGGCGTGACCGTGATCGTTTTCATCGCCACTCGCATGGTCGGCGATCCGGTCAAGGTAATGCTGCCGCTTTCGGCAACCGACGAGCAGCGCGCGGCCTTTGCCCAACAGATCGGCCTCGACCGTCCCATCGCCACGCAGTTCGTCGATTTCGTCGGTGACATGGCCCGCCTCGACTTCGGCGAGAGCCTGTGGCAGCGCCGGCCGGCCCTCGACGTCGTGCTCGAACGCCTGCCAAATACACTCAAGCTGATCGGTGCCGGACTCGGCCTGGCGATCCTGCTGTCGCTGCCGCTCGGCGCCATCGCCGCACTCAGGCCCGGGGGCTTGGTCGACCGAACGACAGTTTTTGTCGGCCTGTTTGGGCTGTCCTTGCCGCAGTTCTGGTTCGGCCTCTTGATGATCGTGTTCTTTGCAGTCACCCTCGGCTGGCTGCCGACATCGGGAATGGGTGGCGCGCGATATTACATCCTGCCGGCAATCACGCTCGCCCTGCCGTCGCTGGCC
>NZ_JBFUKO010000834.1:0-1956 GCF_056400805.1 Aminobacter sp. P4_H6_2 | reverse complement strand
CATGAAGATCGTCTCGACGGTTTCGGCAATAGTCCGCGTGCGGTTGCTGCTCGATTCCGGCGGCCCCTGGATATCGACGATCAGAAAGCCTTGGTCTTCGTTCGGCAAGAAGGAGGTGGGGAGCTGAATGAAGGACCAACCGAGACCGACCAGCAGCGCCAGGTAGATGATCATGAAACGGCCTGTCCGCTTCACGATCCAACCGACGCTCGAAGTATAGCTGCTCGTCGTCCGGTCAAAGCCGCGGTTGAACCAACCAAAGAAGCCCTTCTTCTCGTGGTGCCCCTTGCTGATCGGTTTCAGGAAACTGGCGCACAGCGCAGGTGTCAGCGATAGCGCCAGGAATCCGGAGAACATGATCGACACGACCATCGTCAGGCTGAACTGCCGGTAGATGACGCCAACGGCTCCCGGGAAAAACGCCATGGGCACAAAGACGGCCGTGAGAACCAGCGTGATGCCGATGATCGCGCCGGAGATCTGCTTCATGGCCTTGCGCGTCGCGTCCCTTGGCGACAGCCCTTCTTCGGCCATGATGCGCTCGACATTTTCGACCACGACGATGGCATCGTCGACCAGGATGCCGATCGCCAGCACCATAGCAAACATCGTCAAGACGTTGATTGAGAACCCCGTGGCCAGCATGACCGCGCAGGTTCCGAGCAGCGCCACCGGAACGACCAGTGTCGGGATGATCGTGTAACGGAAGTTCTGCAGAAACAGGAACATCACCGCGAAGACGAGCACCATTGCTTCAAGAAGCGTATGGATGACCTTTTCGATCGACACTTTCACGAACGGCGAGGTGTCGTAGGGGATGGCGTATTCCAGGCCTTCGGGGAAAAAGCGGGACAGCTCCTCCATCTGCGCCCGGACGGCTTCGGATGTCGCCAACGCGTTGCCCGTCGGCGACAGCTGTACCGCGATCGCTGCGCTTGGCTTGCCGTTCAGCCTGGTGGAGAAGTTGTAGTTTTCCGCGCCGACCTCTATGCGCGCCACGTCCGACAGCCGGACCGACGAGCCGTCGGGATTGGCGCGCAGCACGATGGAGCCGAATTCTTCGGCGGAGGTGAGCTGGCCCTTAACCAGGACGGTGGCCGAGATCTGCTGCGTGATCGGGTTGGGATCCGCCCCGATGCGGCCAGCGGCAACCTGCGCGTTCTGTGACCGGATCGCATTGGTGATGTCGTCCGATGTGAGCTTCAATCCGACCATCTTGTCAGGATCGATCCAGATGCGCATGGCGCGCTGCGTCGCAAACAGCTGCGCGCGGCCGACACCGTCGATACGCCGGATTTCGCTGAGCACGTTGCGGCTAAGATAATCACCAAGACCGACGACATCGAGCGAACCGTCCGTCGACGTAAGGGCGACCATCATGAGGAAGCCACTGCCGGCCTCTTCAACCTGGATGCCCACCTGCTTGACGACCTGCGGCAAGCGCGGCTCAACACGGCGCACAGCGTTCTGTACGTCGATGGACGCCTGGCCGCTGTCGGTCCCGGGAGCAAAGGTCGCGGTAATGCTGACCATGCCGGAGGAATCGGAGGTCGATTCGAAATAGAGGAGCCCGGCAACGCCGTTCAGCTCTTCTTCGATGGGCCGGGTGACACTTTGGTAGATGTCTTCGGGTGCGGCGCCGGCATAGGTCGCGGAAATGGAGACCTGCGGTGGCGCCACGTTCGGATATTGCGCTACTGGCAGGAACGGAATGGCGATGACGCCGGCGAGCATGATGAAGATCGCCACGACCCATGCGAAGATGGGTCGATCGATGAAAAACTGAGGCATGTTTTCTGTCCTTAGCCGGCCTTGGGCTTGCTAGCCGGCTCCACCGAGCCGGCGCTGCCAGTTGCTGGCGCCGTATCCTGGGGCTTCCATGTCTGGGCGGTCACCGGAGCACCGGGCTTGACCTTCTGGAAGCCTTCGACGACGACCTTGTCGCCTGCCTTGAGG
>NZ_JBFUKO010000833.1:0-1963 GCF_056400805.1 Aminobacter sp. P4_H6_2 | reverse complement strand
CCGAAAAAGTATGTTCGCTCATCCGCGAGGCAGCCGCCAACGGGGCGAAGCTCATCGCCTTCCCTGAAGCGTTCATCGCCGGCTATCCCTACTGGAACTGGATCATGAACCCGATCCAGGGCAGCACCTGGTTCCAGAAACTGCACGAAAGTGCCGTCGACGTGCCTGGGCCGGAAGTTCGCGCTGTTGCTCAGACAGCTCGCGAATGCGGTATCAATGTCGTGATCGGCGTCAATGAACGGCCCCGCAGCAGTCATGGCACGATCTACAACACTATCGTCACGATCGGTGCCGACGGCCGACTGCTCGGCCGTCACCGCAAGCTGGTTCCGACCTGGGCCGAAAAGCTGACCTGGGCCGGTGGCGACGGTTCGAGCCTAGTCGTTCACGACACCGATATCGGCCGGCTGGGCGTGCTCGCCTGTGGCGAAAACACCAACACACTCGCCCGTTTTGCCCTGCTGGCTCAGGGCGAAATGGTGCATGTGGCGAGCTACATCTCACTGCCCGTCGCCCCCGCCGACTACGACATGGCCGAGGCCATCCGCCTGCGCGCAGCCGCACATTGCTTTGAGGGCAAGGTATTTACCGTGGTGTCGTGCTCGACCATCACCAAAGAGATGATCGATACCATCTGTGTCGATCATCCCGAGGCGCGCGCCCTTTTGGAGCGCAGGAACAGTGCTTTTTCAGGCGTCATCGGCCCTGACGGGCGCGTGGTCGGCAACCCGCTGGTTGACGAAGAGGGCATCGTCTATGCCGAGATCGACCTCAACCGCTGCATCCAGCCCAAGCAGATGCACGACATCACCGGGCACTACAACCGCTTCGATGTCTTCGACCTGCGCGTCAATCGCAAGCCATTGTCGCGCGTTTCCTGGGCCGGCGAAGCACCTGAAGACTGGCGCGACAACGAAACGACCGAGCCGTCCGAAACCGCAACCGCTGAAATTTGAGAGGCTTTGCCCTTCGCCTATCTCGGGCGGAGCGTGACGTGTTCAGGCAGATCGCGCCCGGCTTAGGCCGAGACAGCCGATAGACGGCTTTTCAGATCGAGGAGGTCGACCGTAGAGGCGCCGTTTCTGATGGCATCGCGCATGACGGCCTCCTTGGCTTCGCGTTCGCGCGATGCCGTGATGACGCTGGCGATGTCTTGCCGTCGCACCACGACCACGCCGTCCTCGTCGCCCAGGATAGCGTCTCCCGGTTCGACGTGTTCCCCGGCAAGACTGATTGGCCGGCCGATCGTGCCTGGTTTGACCTTGGTCGTGCCCTTGATGCACAGGCCGCGCGCAAAGACCGGAAAGTTCATCTGCTTGAGGGTTGCAGCGTCGCGAACGCAGCCGTCGATGACCAGGCCGAGAATGCCCTTAGCAAGGCAGGCTTGAGCAAGCAGGTCGCCGAAGGGGCCGTCGTCCATCGAGCCCTGATGATCGACGACGAGAACGTCGCCGGGCTGGGCCACGGCGATCGCGGCGTGGATCATCAGGTTGTCGCCGGCCGGGCAATGCACCGTCAGGGCGGTGCCGCAGAGGCGCATTACCGGGTCAAGCGATTGCAGGGCGCTGGATACTGCTCCGCGTTGTCCGTTAGCCTCGTGGATCGTCGCCGCGGAGAACGCGGCGAGTTGTCCCAGCAGCGTCGGATCGGGTCGCTCGAAGTCAGCATCCATGGCCACGCCCCCGATCGGTTTGTCTTACTGGGCAGCCGTGCCGATCCGTATCGTAAGCGGTTCCAGTCCGGCGATGGTGCCAACCAGTTCGTCGCCGGGTCCGACAGGTCCAACGCCATGAGGCGTGCCGGTCAGGATGATGTCGCCGGCATGGAGCTCGAAATAGGTCGAGAGGTTGGCGATGATCTCCGGCACCTTCCAGATCAGCAGGTTGACATCGGAGTCCTGCTTTGCCTCGCCGTTGACGGTGAGCTTGATGCTGCCTGACGAAATGTGGCCGACCTTCTCGAC
>NZ_JBFUKO010000832.1:0-1967 GCF_056400805.1 Aminobacter sp. P4_H6_2 | reverse complement strand
GCCTTGGTGATACCGAGCAGAACCGGCTGACCTTCGGCAGGCTTCTTGCCTTCCTCGATCAGGCGATCGTTGATCTCGTCGAACTCGATGACGTCGACATGATCGCCCGGGATGTAGACCGAGTCGCCCTGAGCGGTGATCTCGACCTTCTGCAGCATCTGACGAACGATGACCTCGATGTGCTTGTCGTTGATCGACACGCCCTGCAACCGGTAGACTTCCTGGATCTCGTTGACGAGGTAGGACGCAAGCGCCTCCACGCCCTTGATGGCCAGAATGTCGTGCGGCGCCGGATTGCCGTCGAGGATGTAGTCGCCCTTTTCGATGGCATCGCCGTCCTGAAGATGGAACGGCTTGCCCTTCGGGATCAGGTACTCGACCGGTTCAAGCGTCGAGTCATGCGGCTCGATGATGATGCGGCGCTTGTTCTTGTAGTCGCGACCGAAGCGGACCGTACCGTCGATCTCGGCGATGATGGCGTGATCCTTCGGACGGCGGGCTTCGAAGAGCTCGGCAACACGCGGCAGACCACCGGTGATGTCCTTGGTCTTCGCGCTTTCCATCGGGATACGCGCCAGAACGTCGCCAGGATGCACATGCGCACCCGGCTCGACCGACAAGATGGCCTCGACCGAGAGCAGGAAGCGAGCATCGCCGCCCTTCGACAGCTTGCCGACCTTGCCCTTGGCGTCCTGAACGACGATCGCGGGCTTCAGATCGTTGCCGCGCGGGGTCGAACGCCAGTCGATGACCTCACGCTTGGTGATGCCGGTCGACTCGTCGGCCGTTTCCTGAACGGAAATGCCGTCGACCAGATCCTCGAACGCCACGCGGCCTTCGATTTCGGTGAGGATCGGACGGGTATAGGGATCCCACTCGGCGACACGCTGGCCGCGCTTCACCTTGTCGCCATCGTCCACGAAGATGCGCGAACCATAGGTGACACGGTGCGTGGCACGTTCCTTGCCGGTTTCGTCGAGGATCAGGATCGCCATGTTGCGGCCCATCACGACAAGGTTGYCGTCAGAGTTGCGAACCACGTTGCGGTTGCGGATCTCGACCTTGCCCTCATAGGAGGCTTCAAGGAACGAGCTGTCCACCACCTGTGCGGTACCGCCCATGTGGAAGGTACGCATGGTAAGCTGCGTGCCCGGCTCGCCGATCGACTGAGCAGCGATGACGCCGACAGCTTCGCCCTGGTTGACAGGGGTACCACGTGCCAGATCGCGACCGTAGCAGACCGCGCAGACGCCGACCTTGACTTCGCAGGTCAGTGCCGAACGGATGCGGACGGACTGGACGCCAGCCTTCTCGATCACCTCGATGTCGCGTTCGTCCATGAGCGTGCCGGCCTTGACCAGCAGATCACCGGTAACCGGGTGGTTGATGTCGTCGAGCGACGTACGGCCAAGGATACGCAGGCCGAGCGAAGCGACCACCTGGCCGGCATCGACGATCGGCTGCATGGTGAGGCCCTTGTCGGTGCCGCAATCAACCGAGTTGACGATGCAATCCTGCGCCACGTCGACGAGACGACGGGTCAGGTAGCCGGAGTTAGCCGTCTTCAGAGCGGTATCGGCGAGACCCTTACGGGCACCGTGGGTCGAGTTGAAGTACTCGAGAACCGTCAGACCTTCCTTGAAGTTGGAAATGATCGGCGTCTCGATGATTTCACCCGACGGCTTGGCCATCAGGCCACGCATACCGGCAAGCTGACGCATCTGGGTGGGCGAACCACGCGCACCGGAGTGCGACATCATGTAGATCGAGTTCATCGGCTTCTGACGGCCGCTGTCTTCGAACTCCACCGCCTTGATGCGGGCCATCATTTCGTCGGCGACCTTTTCCGAGCACTTGGCCCAGGCGTCGACGACCTTGTTGTACTTCTCGCCCTGAGTGATCAGGCCGTCATTGTACTGCTGCTCGTATTCCTTGGCGAGCGCCTCGGTATCGGCGACCAGCTTCTC
>NZ_JBFUKO010000831.1:0-1970 GCF_056400805.1 Aminobacter sp. P4_H6_2 | reverse complement strand
GTCCCGTCTCACGGGAGACGGGGCCGCTCGCGCCTCAGTCGCGCGGCGACAGCCAGACGCGATAGAACGATGGACGCCCAACTGCCTCGAAGGCGACGTTATGGACGTTGGGCGCGCCGGCAAAGGCCTGCGGTTCCTCGAAAATCGGGATCGCATAGGCCTGGTCGAGCACATAGGCCTGGATCTCGCCTGATATCGCCAGCCGCTTGTCGCGGTTCGGCTCGGAGGCGAGTGCCTCGAGCAGGCCGTTGAGCTTGTCGTCGACGAAGCTCTGGACCTTGTCGCTGACGCCGCCCTTTTGCTGCAGCACGTTGCGATTCCTGGGATAGTACTGGCTCTTGATCACGTCCGGATCGGCGCGGCCGACCATTGCCGGTGCCACCGGTGTCTTTAGTGGATCGAGGTTGTCGGCTGCGGCACTGCCGGAGTCGCCGGCTAGGACGGAGAGCTTCACGCCGACCTTGTTCCACTGCTGGGCGATCAGCTGCAACGTTTCCTTGTTCTGAGGTTGCGGCACCGATTCATAGGCGGCCAGCACCAGTTCCTTGCCGTCCTTGGTGCGCACGCCGTTTGCGCCCAGCGTCCAGCCCGCCTCGTCCAGCAGCTTGCCGGCAAGGGTCGGATCGTAGGTAAGCTTTGCCGACTGGTCGACGTAACCCTGGGCCGCTTTGGCGATGATCGACGTCGCCTGCGGATAATTAGCCGAGAACAGTGTCTCGACGATCTCCTTGGCATTGGTGGCGTGCAGCAGCGCCTGGCGCACCTTGACGTCGGCCACCAGCGCATTGTCGGGCCGGAAGACGACCGAGTTGTTCACGCCGCGGGTGCCTGGCGCGTAGATCTTGTACTCCGCCGCCTCAACCTGCTTTTCGTCATAGGCCTGGACCTGGCGGATAAAGTCGGCCTGGCCAGCGAGCAGCGCGCCGATGCGCACGCTGTCTTCGGGCGTGATCAGGTACTTGATCTCGTCGAGCAGCGCCCTGCCCTGATGTTTCAGTTTGGCCGGTCCCCAGGCATAATCGTCGCGCGCCTTCAACACGAGCTCACGTCCAAGCGTCTCGCTGGCAACCACAAACGGCCCCGAGCCGATAATCTTGGTCGCATCGCCCAGCTGCTCGAACGGCAGCTCAAGCGTCTTGGGCGACACCAGGCCCGAGCCGATCACCGACGTACCCTGCAGGAAGCCCGGCGACGGCGCCTTGAAATGGAACCTGACCGTCAGTGGATCGACTACTTCGCTGCGGTCGTAGTTGTTGATGACCTCCGAAACCGGAAGCTTCAGCTCCCTGTTGCCCTTGCCGAAGGTGTCGAAATTCTTGGCAACGGCTGCAGCGTCGAACGGGGTGCCATCCGAGAAGGTCACGCCGGGACGCAGCTTGAAGGTGTATTCGGTGGCCGTGTCGTTGACCGTCCAGGACTCCGCGACCCATGGCTCGATCTCGAGCGTCTCGGGGTTCTGGTAAGTCAGCTTGTCGGTGATCTGGTTGAGCACGCCGCCATTCGGATAGAAGCCTCCCGCCGGTGGGTAGAGGTTCGTGTGCGCCTGCTGCTCCAGATAAACCAGCGTCCCGCCCTTGATGGGCGTGTCAGTCTGCGCGAAAGCCCGGGCCGCGAAGCCCAGCGCAGTCGCCGCCATCAGTCCGATCAGGGTGAGTTTGAGTGTCGATCGTCGCGTATGAGACATAGCCATCCCCTTGATAACGACCGGAAATCGACGCTCCTTGGGAGGATTGGGATCGTTCCGGTCTGCCTGTTTGCTGTCAAGAGGATAGGCGTGGTGGCTGCTTGGGTGACAGGAACTGAGTTCCATCGTCATCACCAGACGAGAATTAATTCTACTTATTTGATAGAATTTATGGAATTCCTTAGGCGAGCGTCCTGCCCGCCGTTGTGCCGCATGGTCCGATGTGCAGCCGCGCTAGGCGCGATCGCCGGCGGCATGTTTTTTTCCACAACAGGTGACTATTCGC
>NZ_JBFUKO010000830.1:0-1977 GCF_056400805.1 Aminobacter sp. P4_H6_2 | reverse complement strand
ATGTGGAAGTAGCTCACGCTCAAATGGGGTTGAGAACGCCGGGCGTATCGTTTCGGTGATCTTACCTTTCGACCGATCATCCACATCGACATCAACTGGGATGACAAACGGCTTCATTAGGTCCGCAGGATCGGTTTCTCGTACCGAACGAGCTTACGAGGCCGAGCTCAGAAAGGCGTTCGACGCCCTACCCTGGCGCGAGCACTGGAGGGCACTTCTGCCTGGCCTCTTACTGTTCATTCTGATGATCGAGATGGCCGTTGCATTCGTCGCAGATGCGCCACGATGTCTCGCGGCAGTCTGCATCGCCGCGACTGTCTGGGCTCTAGGGTGCGAGGCTTGCGGCAGTAGGCTGGAAAGCTCGAGCTGAAAAACCGCGTAGAATCTGCAGCTCCAGCACTACGATCGTGCGCCAGCAGCTTCCACGAATGCGTCAAATATCAAGGCACCGGGGTGTTCATTCACATCGAACTTTTCGGGATGCCATTGCAGCCCTATGGCAAAGGAACGCGACGGCACCTCAATGGCTTCGACCACGCCATCCGGTCCATGGGCTGCTACGACGACATTGCTGGATATCTCAACGAGCGCCTCTCGATGAAAGCTATTGACGCTGAACGCGTGGACACCAAAGATGTCGGCCATTCGGGTGCCCCTCTTGATACTCACATCGTGGAATACGTTGGCTTGGTCATGGTTCAGTGCGCCCGGCCACGACGAATGCACATCCGAGACCATCCGGCAGCCGTTGAGACATCCGAGCATCTGCATGCCATTGCAGATACCGAGCACGGGTTTGTCGCGAGCAAGAAACCCTTCCATCAGCGCAATCTCTATGGCTACGCGGTCTGACGTCGGATACTTGGATTGGTCACCTTCGACGTACCACTTCTCAGGGAAGTTTATCCGTCCACCGATACTCAAGAACCCGTCGAATTCGTCTGCCACCTGGTCGAGCGTGTCAGCCACGTATGGAATGCCAATCGGAAGGGCTCCCGCCGAGGCTATGGCTGAAAAGTAGTTCTTCGAGGTCTCGTACAGGCCTCCGCCAGAACTGGTGTTTTCATCCATGATCACAGCGATAATAGGCTTGCGTGCCATTGTGTTCCTGCCGGGGCTCTAGAAGTTTCACAAACAAGTACGTGCATGTGCCAAAACAAATGTCACGAGACTTCGCTCGTGCAACCGAATGTTCACCAACTAAGTTGCTTCGGAATATCGCACCCGATGGCCCTTGCCTATCTGGAGGCGCTCAGGATTTTTCGGCATGGGCAGGCTCGTTTGCAGGAGGATTGGCTGACTGGTCGACGGCGATGGAGGGTGCGCCGACACGGTGGAACCCTCTTACCTCTCCCAGAATGCCGCGCGGGCGCAGAAGCAGGATCGCGCAGAGTGCCGTCCCGATCATGACGATCTGCAGCGATGCGGCGCGCGCTTGCTGTTCCGGCGGAAACAATGCTGACACCGTACTGGCTGAAACCGCCCAGATGCCCCATACGACGACCGCGCCGAGGATGGCGCCTCGGTTGTTGCCGGAGCCGCCAACGATCAGCATCGCCCAGACCTGGAAGGTGAGTGTCGGCATGTAATTGTCGGGGGCGATGAAGCCGATGAAATGCGCCTGCGTGGCGCCGGCAAGCCCCATGATGGCGCCGCCGATGGCAAATGCCTGGAGCCGGAACCGCACGGCGTTCTTGCCCAGCGCAAGGGCCGCCGTCTCATCCTCGCGGATGGCGCGAAGCACCCTGCCCCACGGGCTGCGCGCCAGCCGCTCCAGCGCGAGATAAAGCAGGATGACGATTGCCGCGAGCACCGCCAGATTTAGCGCGCTGAACAGAGAGGGATTTCCGGCAAGGCTGGCGAAGGGCCGTGGAATGAAGCTGATGCCGAAGGGGCCGCCGGTCACCGGTTCCAGGTTGAGCACGCACAATTGCACCGCGACGGCGACGCCGAAGGTGGCAATGGCCAGATAGTCGG
>NZ_JBFUKO010000829.1:0-1979 GCF_056400805.1 Aminobacter sp. P4_H6_2 | reverse complement strand
ACGCAGAGCCTGCCTTCGCGCGCATCGTCGACAGATGGGAGGTGCATTTTGCCCCGCTGGCGGCTGAATACCCCGAGGTCGAGGCGCCGGTATCGGTCAGGCGGGGCATCGACCATCGGCTGCTCCGCGACGCGGCGGAGCAGTCAAGGCTGCACCCATGGTCGAGCCTCGTCTTCTGGCGCGGTCTGRCGGCAGCAGCAGTGGCGGCTCTCGTGCTGTACATTGCCGTGCCCTACATCAATCCGCCCGCCCAGGCACCGCAGCAGTTCATGGTGGCCTCGCTTGCCGCCGATGGCAGCGACGTCAAATACATGGTCATGTACGACGCGGCGACCGGCGAGGTCGGCTTGTCGCATGTCGCGGGCGAGCGCGCCGCCGGCAAGGATTTCGAACTCTGGATGATCGAAGGCAAAAACCCGCCGGTCTCCATGGGTGTCATCCCGGTTGGGACCACGATGAAAATGCCGGTCAAGCAAGAGATGCGCGACAAGCTCGCCACAGGTGCCGTGCTCGCCGTCAGCCTTGAGCCTGCGGGTGGTTCGCCGAGCGGTCTGCCGACCGGCCCCGTGGTCGCCGCCGGCGATCTCCGCAACATCTGATCCCCAAAAGAATAATTCACAGAATGCACAATTGCTGAAACTTTGTCGCTGGCTCGCTCGTATCTGCAAGGTTTTGGGTTCTTCTGTTTAAATTCTCTAAGTATATTTTATTGCGATCGCGAAACTGTCTGAGATCGTATCCGTAACTTCTTGTGCCTTTCCATTTCCGGAAACAACCCAAGGAGTTTTGATATGCGTAAGATCTCTCTCGCTTTGCTCGCCGGTGCTTTTTCCGCTCTCGCCACTTTCGCATATGCCCAAAATCCGATGGTTGGCGGCGCTGCGATGTTTGCCGACAAGAACATCGTCGAGAACGCCGTCAACTCGAAGGACCACACCACGCTCGTCGCGGCGGTCAAGGCAGCAGGCCTGGTCAAGACGCTTGAGGGCAAGGGGCCATTCACCGTCTTTGCACCGACCAACGAAGCCTTCGCAGYGCTCCCGGCTGGCACGGTCGAAACGCTTCTGAAGCCTGAAAACAAGGACAAGCTGGCCAAGATCCTGACGTGCCATGTCGTTGGCGCCAAGGCSWTGTCGGCTGACGTTGCCAAGATGGTCAAGGATGACGGCGGCTCCCATATGGCCAAGACGGCTGGTGGGTGCGAGCTGATCCTGAAGGATGATGGCGGCAAGGTCACAGTGACGGACGAAAGCGGCAACGTCGCCAACGTCACCATCGCCGATGTCGCCCAGTCGAACGGCGTCATCCACGTCATCGACAAGGTTTTGCTGCCCAAGATGTAAGCCCTAGGGGCAGGGCGATTGCGCGCGCTGTCGCTCCCTGAGGCACGCGCAATCGGCAAAGCGCCCCGCAACGGTCTGCGTTGCGGGGCGCAGTCCATTTCACTCAAGCCCTGTTGATTTTGCAGTGATGCGACACCGGCCTATGGTCGGATAGGAGATATGCCATGGACCGCCGTTCATTTTTGTTGGGCAGTGCTGCGATCGCCGTTCTTGCCGGTTTGGTGCTATCCAGGCGGCTGAACATATCAGCCCCGGCGTTGGCCGAAAACTTCGAGGTCACCAAGACGGACGTCCAATGGCGCGCGGTTCTTTCGCCCGCCGCGTTCGCTGTCCTGCGTCAGGAAGACACCGAGCCGCCGGGATCGAGCCCGCTGCTCGACGAACACCGCAAGGGCACCTTTCACTGCGCCGGCTGCGATCTCGCCGCTTATGCGTCGGACACCAAGTTCGATTCGCACACCGGCTGGCCGAGCTTCTGGGAAGCACTGCCCAATGCGGTCGGCACCAAGGTGGACAGTTCGCTGCTGATGACCCGCACCGAGGTGCATTGCCGCCGCTGCGGCGGCCATCTTGGCCATGTCTTCGACGATGGCCCACCGCCGACCGGCAAGCGCCATTGCATCAACGGTTTGGCGC
>NZ_JBFUKO010000828.1:0-1987 GCF_056400805.1 Aminobacter sp. P4_H6_2 | reverse complement strand
GAGCCTCTGTGATCATATCGATGTCGTCGGCAATCTTTTTCTCGGCCGCGAGATCAGCAAGGGCCCGTTCCTCGATACCAAGACCATGCTCGAAGAGGCTCGCAAGATGCTGGATGCGCTGGAAATCCGCATCCCGCGGCTGACCGGAAAGGTTGCCCAGCTTTCCGGCGGTCAGCGACAGGCAATCGCCATCGCCCGCGCCGCCTCGTTCAATCCCAAGGTCCTGATCATGGACGAGCCGACATCTGCTCTCGCCGTGGCGGAGGTGGAAGCCGTCCTGGCTCTGATCAACCGCGTCAAGGCCAAGGGCGTCTCGGTGATCCTTATCACCCACCGCTTGCAGGATCTATTCCGCGTCTGTGACCGTATCGCCGTCATGTACGAGGGCACAAAGGTTGCCGAACGCGAAATCGGCAAGACCAATCTTGAAGACCTCGTCAAACTGATCGTCGGAGAGGGAGCCAGGTAATGACGGCCTATACCGAACGCGCCAAGGGCTCGCCCGCGGCAGACTTCCTGTCCGAGCACGCCCAAGTGCTGTCGATCACCTTCTTCTTCCTCGCCTGCGTGCTATTTTTTGCATTCACCACCGACACCTTCATGACGCTGGGCAACATCCTGAACGTCATCCGCCAGGCTGCTCCTATCCTCATCGTCGCAGTCGCCATGACCTTCGTCATCATCACCGGCGGCATCGACCTTTCGGTCGGCTCACAGGTGGCCCTCGTCAATGCCGTGGCGGCAATCGTTCTTGCCATGGGCTACCCCTGGCCGGTCGTGGTCGTTGCCATGCTCACCTTTGGCGCGTTCATCGGTTTCGTACAGGGCTGGTTCACTGCCTTCCAGGGCATACCAGCCTTCATCGTAACCCTCGCCGGTCTTTCGATCCTGCGCGGTTTCGCGCTCTATCTGACGCAGGGCTATTCCATCCCGATCAAGGATGTTCCGGGCTTCTTTGCGCTCGGTCGTGGCGAGCTCTTCGGTTTCCCGATTCCTGCTTTGATTGCCGKTGCCGTCGCCGTCATCGGCTACGTGGTGATCTCCTCGACAAAATATGGCCGCCAGGTTGTTGCGGTAGGCTCCAACATGGAAGCGGCGCGCCGCGTTGGCATGCCGGCGAAATGGATCATTGCCTCGGTCTACATGGTTGCTGGCATAGCCTGTGCGCTTGCGGGCCTGTTGATCGCCGCGCGCCTCGGTTCCGGCTCGTCGAATGCAGCAGTCGGCTTCGAACTGCAAGTGATCGCGGCTGTCGTCCTTGGCGGAACGTCCCTGATGGGCGGTCGCGGTACGATCCTTGGCACCGTCCTTGGGACACTCACTATCGCTGTGATCGGCAATGGGCTGATCCTGATGCACATCTCGCCATTCTTCACCCAGATCGTCACCGGCGCGATCATCCTCATCGCGATATGGCTCAACACCCGCATCTTCACCGCCAACTTCCGCTTCGGCGGAAAAAAGAGGTGAGCGGAATGAGCCACGAGCTTTCCGAAGGCCACGTGCGCTCCGGTCAGGTCATGACCGTGAACGGGCCAGTCGCGGCGGAGAGCCTCGGCATCACTTTGATGCACGAGCACACCCTCAACGATTGTCGCTGCTGGTGGCACGCACCGAAAACCAAGGAGCGGCAATACCTCGCCGAAGGTTTCGTTTGCATGGAAATCCTCGGCGAGCTGAGGCAGGACCCCTTCGTCAACAAGGACAACATCACCCTTGATGACGAGCCGTTGGCAATAGCCGAACTAAAGGCATTCGCCGCCGAAGGCGGCCGTACCGTGGTCGAACCCACCTGTAACGGGATCGGCCGCAATCCGCTCGCACTTCGGCGGATTTCGCAGGCCACGGATCTCAACTTGGTAATGGGAGCCGGCTATTACCTCGGCTCTTCCCATCCAGCGAAGGTCGCCGGGATGACCATCGACCAGATTGCCGACGAGATCGTGGTCGAAGCGCTCGAAGGCGTCGACGGCACCGACGTGAAGAT
>NZ_JBFUKO010000827.1:0-1991 GCF_056400805.1 Aminobacter sp. P4_H6_2 | reverse complement strand
GAAGACGTCCGAATCCTCCGACAGCGTGATCAAATAGGGTTCGACCGTCACGCCTGATGTATCCGAGCCGATATGGCCGAGAAGCGTATATTGGTGCCCGGCGCGCGTGCCCCGGCGTTCGACATCCACACCCTCGCCCGATTTGACGAAGACAGCGTTGCGCTCCTCTTCGAAGCGGCGGAAAAACGCAGTGACCGGCACGCCGAGCGCGCGCGACAGGGACTGCAGCGTCGTCAGCGATGGCGACGTGATGCCATTTTCGATCTTCGACAGCATGCCAAGCGAAATGTCGGTGGCCGAAGCAAGGTCGGCGACGGTGATACCGAGCTTCTTGCGGAAGGCGCGGACCTCGTGGCCGATCGCCACTTCCAGCACTTTTTCGCGGGTGTCGCGAACGGCATGCGGATCCTGGGACAGCGGGGAAACGCGCGACAGAGCGGACTTGCCGGCTGCGGCCGCAACGGCCGCGTGCATAGCCTTGCCGTTCTTTTTCGACGGCGCCTGCTTTTCCGCTGCCTTCGCTTTCGCCATATCGTTGCCGCCTGCCTCTGCTCGTTGAATCTATTTCACCGAGAGTAAACATTTTCAGCAAAAGAAACAACAGCTGTGAATAAAGGCGCAAAGCGAACGATGCTGGCGCAACAGTAGTTAGCCGGGAATTCAACTTCGCCCGACTGCAGCCGGACAGGTTCCGCTTACTGCATCAGCAGTATTTGCAGATCAGCGACATTGGTGCCGGTGGCGCCCGTCATCAGCAAGTCGCCCGACGACGCCAGCGCATGGTAGGAGTCGTTGTTCTGCAACAGCGCCACGGGATTGAAGCCCAGCTTGCGCATCGACGTGGTGGAGCCGGCATCGACGATGGCACCGGCCGCATCGGTGGGGCCGTCGCGACCATCGGTGCCGCCGCTTAGAAAAACCCAAGGACGCCTGATCGACGTCCATTCGTTGAGCAGCGCAAAGCGCAGCGCCAGTTCCTGGTTACGGCCGCCGATGCCGGTTCCGGCGACGCGAACGGTCGGCTCCCCGCCAGCCACTATGGCGACCGGGCCGTGCTGGCTGGAAGCAAAGATCGCCATGCGGTGCAAGGTTTCTGCGACATCGGCGACATCGCCGCTCAGCCAGTCATCGGCCTTGACGACGAGCGGATAGGCTGCGCCGGCACAGTCCATCACCTGCTTCAGACTGATGCTGTTGGAGCCGATAATAACATTTTCGACATGGTCGAAGCTCGTTTCAGGGCCGCTCAGCGAGAGATTGTCGATATGGCCACGCAGGGTGGCGGGCAGCCTGTCGTACAGGCCGTCGCGCGAGATGATGCCGAGCGCGTCGGCAACGCTGGAAGACGCCCGGGCGGTTGGCCCGCTTGCGATGATGCCGACATCGTTGCCCGGCACGTCAGACAGGATCAGCGACAGCATCTTCGCGCCCGAGGCGAGCTTGGCCAGCCGCCCGCCCTTCAGTCGCGAGAACTGCTGGCGCACGGCATTGATCTCGTTAATCTCCGCGCCGCAGCGGATGAGCGCACTGTTCAGCGCGATTTTGTCCGCGAGCGAAACACCGGGCGCCGGCGCGCAGATCAGCGCCGAACCGCCACCACTGACAAGAACCAGAACCAGATCGCCCGGCGCGGCAGAACGGGCGGCGCGCTCGATGGCGTACGCACCTGCGATGCTGCCCTCGTCGGGCAACGGGTGGCCGCCGGCAATGACATCGACGCCGGCGATACCGATCACGTTTTCACTGTTGGTCACCGCGCAGGCGATATGCAGCTTGTCGGCGACAAAGGGCAAGGCCGCGCGCGCCATCGGGCATGCGGCCTTACCGAAGGCGATGAGAATGACGCGCTTTGCCGCCGCGATTTCGCCGGCACGGCTTTCAAGCGCCGCAATAACCGCCCGCTCGGGGTCCGACGCCGCGACGCCTTCGCGAAACAAGGTGATTGCCTGTTCACGGAGCACGGTCACGGCGGGAGCCAAGCGGTCGGGGAT
>NZ_JBFUKO010000826.1:0-1991 GCF_056400805.1 Aminobacter sp. P4_H6_2 | reverse complement strand
GAGTTGCGCAATATGCCCTCAACCGCCTGACGCATCGACGTCAGGCGCTGATAGAATACAAGTGAGTAGTTCTATTCGGCGGCGGGCTGGAGACGCGCATYGCGGACGAGTGTGCCCTGCACTGACCTGCCGTCGCGACCTGTGTTGGTACCTTCCATGAAAAGCCGCTGCAATTCGAGCGCCAGAAGCCGCCGGTCGTGCAGGCGCTCGACACGTTGCCGCCCGATCTTGCCCATCTGTTCCAGAACGTCCGCCGGTGCTGACAGCGCAGAGCGCATGGCAGAGACCAACTGCTGGTGGTTGCCGGGCTCGACAAGCCAGCCGCATTCTTCATCCACCAATTCGGGAATGCCAGCGATTGTCGTCGAGATGACGGGACGGGTCAACGCCAGCGCCTCCATGATCGCCACCGGCAAGCCTTCGGCGTAGCTTGGCAGCAGCATGGCGCGGCTCTGCTTGAGAAGCTGCCGAACCTCGTCGTTGGATGACCATCCGTGCAGGATGACTTGTGCGCCGACGTCGTGCAGTGCGATTTCGGCTTCAATTTCGGCGCGACTCTCTCCGTCGCCGACCAGCACGACCTTCATGTCGGGAAACTCTGCGCGCAGCGCTGCCACCGCAGCCGGAATATGGATTTGGCCCTTCTGTCGGCAGAGCCGGCCTATGCAGACCAGCGTGTTTTGGCCGCTGGCAATCGGCGTCGGCTCGAAATCCTCAAGCTTGAGGCCGCAGCGTGCGATGACGACCTTGTGCGCATCAGCGGCATCGGAAAGCGAGACAAGGAGGTTGCTGCAATAATCCGAGATCGCCACGACGAAGGCAGCATGCTTGATCTTGAGATCGAAGCTTAGATACGCAGCGTCGGTGAATTCATCAGGCCCATGTGAGGTAAAGCTGTAGCTTGGTCCGCCAAGCAGCTTCGACAGCAACGCGACAGCAGCCGGGTTGGTGCCGAAATGCGCATGGATATGGACGATGCCCTGCCTGCGAGCCTCCTGGCGCAAATAGCAAGCCTGCATCAGGTAGGCAATGTGATGGACAAACCCGGAATAGGCCTTCCGGCGCATCTGTTGAAATGCGGGGAGGGCGCGCATCAGGCCGCGCGGGTTGGTTAGGATCTCACGCCCGAATGCCACGAACAACCCTGCGGCGTTGCCGCTGAGGAGATAGCGTGTCGATGCCATTTCGGACCGATCGGATCGATCGACGAGTGTTCCACCAAAACGGCGAACTGAGAGCCTCCCGATCCTGAGGTCGAGATCTTCAAGGGCTTCGATTTCCCCGCGAATAAAGGTAGTGCTCGGCATCGGGTAGGTATTGAGAAGATAAGCGATTTTCACTGCGGTTCCTTGCCTTGCTGCAAGCGGAACTATCGGACGGCAATTATGGATTTATTGAAGAGGAGAAATTTCTCGAATTTGATTTCCGCATCTGGAAAAAAGCTCTTCATCTGGGCAGCCGAGAGCAGACGATGGTGGCGGACAAGCCACGCTGCATCATTCCAGTTCCGCTGGCGGACAAAGAAGCCAAGTTCAAACCGGTGCAACATCTCGATACGCAGCCGTTCCGGTAGATATTGGAAGCCGACAAACCGGAAATGCGGTTCGTAGGGAAACCAGTAGTTCGGCGTTTGGACGTAGTAGCGTGCGCCAAGGCGCTGCACATTCGCTGCGAAGAGCTTCATATCGGCGAGTTGGCCGACATGTTCGATCACTGAGTTGGAATGTACAAAATCAAAGTGCTGGCCTTGCAGCAACGTCGTATCAGTCGCGCTGCCCTCAATCGCTGTGAAGAGGTGCGTCTTCTTGACGTCGATCGGATCGGTGTTGACCAACGTGACATGCAGGCGACCTGCATTGCCCTGTATGAATTCCGACCCAATATCCCAATATTTTTCGGTTCCTCCCAGGTCGAGGACCGAGCAACTTCCTTTGGTGCGCAATATGGATTGCATGATCTCTTGGATCAGTTTGAATCGGTTAGCCCGGAAC
>NZ_JBFUKO010000825.1:0-1999 GCF_056400805.1 Aminobacter sp. P4_H6_2 | reverse complement strand
ATCTTGTTGTGATCGACTTCGATGTAGTCAGGAACGTCGCGCTCGGCGAGACCAACGGCCTCAAGCACTATGACCAGCTGCTTCGACTTCTCGCGGACCTCGATCACGTCGCCAGCCTTGCAGCGGTACGAGCTAATGTTGGTGCGGACGCCGTTGACGTTGACATGGCCGTGGTTGACGAACTGACGGGCCGCGAAAATGGTCGGCACGAACTTGGCGCGGTAGACGACCGCATCCAGACGCGACTCGAGCAGGCCGATCAGGTTCTCGGAGGTGTCGCCCTTGCGGCGGTTAGCCTCTTCGTAGGTCTTGCGGAACTGCTTTTCCGAAACGTCGCCGTAGTGACCCTTCAGCTTCTGCTTGGCGCGCAGCTGCAGACCGAAGTCCGAGAGCTTGCCCTTGCGGCGCTGGCCGTGCTGGCCGGGGCCGTATTCACGCTTGTTAACCGGGGACTTCGGGCGGCCCCAAATGTTCTCGCCAAGACGGCGGTCAATCTTGTATTTCGCGGATTCGCGCTTGCTCATCGCATTCCCTTTCAAAACAATACACCCGAAACCTCATGTTTCGAGTGAAGGAAACGCGCCCTCCTCTGGCCTCCGTTTTCGAAGCCTGACAGGATCTTCCACGCACGCATTGCGGAAAAGGTCCACGGGACACGTCAAATAAAACACCGGGCGTTCGGCCCGGCGTTGGCGGCTAACTAGGCGAAACATCCTGGAATGTCAACGCTGCGGCTGGGAGCCGGCTCATTTCGCGTCGTGGAAGATAACCCCAAGCGTGAAGCGCTCGCCTGCACGTATCCGGCTGACGCCGTGGCGCATCTTGACGCGGTAATCACCACGCGTGCCGGCCTTTGGTCGGTCGTTGACGGCAAACAGCGCGCCCTGCCCGATGCCAAGCGATACCACTTCGGCGCGCGATTGCATACGCGGACGCTGCTCGGTCATCACAAACTCGCCGCCCTCGAACTCGGATTGCGGGTCGGAGAGCAGAATCACCAGCTGCACTGGAAACAGGTGCGCGCCGTAGACGTCCTGATGCAGGCAGTTGTAATCGCCCGCGCCATATTTCAGCAAAAGCGGCGTCGGCTTGGTCTGGCCGTCGGCGTGGCATTCGGCAAGGAACGCGTCGAGTTCATCGGGATAGCGCCGGTCGAGCCCCATACGCTCGTTCCAGCCATTGGCCAGAGGTGCCAGCCGTCCGTAAAAGGCGTGGCGCAGGCCCGATATCGTCTCGGGCAGCGGATTGCCGAAATATTTGTACTCGCCCGATCCAAAGCCGTGGCGCTGCATGACGATCCGGCTACGAAAATGTTTGTCGTGCTCGTAGAGCGCCCTCAGGTCGAGGCAGGTCTGCCGGTCGAGCAAGGGACCAGTCGGCGCGACCCCGAATTCGTCGAGGTCACTGGCGATTCGCCCCCAATCCAGGCTCGAAACAATGTTGTCGGCATTCATGGCGGCGCTCCATCTCTAGATGGCGCCGAGGCTAGGCCGTCATGATGGCCGCCGCATTCCGATTCCTGCGCGAGTTCACGATTCGAGGTCGAACGCTTGTCTGGCCTGGCGCATGTGGTCGCGATTATTTGCCGCCCAGCTGCCGAGTGCTGCGATCGGTACGGCTATCGACTGGCCGAGTTCGGTCAATCCGTACTCGACCTCCGGCGGCGTCGTTGGCCGCACGGTACGCGTGACCAGCCCGTCGCGCTCGAGCGAGCGCAAGGTAACCGTCAGCATGCGCTGCGAAATGCCTTCGATGGAGCGCTTCAACGCATTGAAGCGCACCGGCTGCTCCTGAAGGTTGATGATGACCAGGATGCTCCAGGTGTCGCCGACGCGGTCGAGCACCTCGCGGATAGGACAGGCACCACGGCCGTCGCTCTCGAAGCCGGGCGTGGTGTGCAGCAGCGGTGCCGCGGCGGCTGTCTTCACAGATGCGTTCATGCGGTTCTCCTGAGGTAACCTGGGCACGAAATCATGCGTTCTTTTCGAGCCCTTTCGTT
>NZ_JBFUKO010000824.1:0-2006 GCF_056400805.1 Aminobacter sp. P4_H6_2 | reverse complement strand
GGGTCGAGCTCGGATATCTTGCCTGCCGCCGACTGATCCTCCGGCGCGTTGCCAAGCAGCGTGATGCCGGCGTCAGCACTTCCTTCGATCAGCACTTGTTCGTCGTTTGCGGGCGTGACGAAGATCATGGCGACTGCCGCATGCAGCGCGCACGAGGCCATGACGGCAGCCAGCCATTTGCGCTTGCGGGCCTTGGACATGATCGCTTTGGGCGCCAGCGGCTCGCTTGCGCGAACCGACAAGAGCGGGCTGACATCGGCGATATAGGCCCTGTCGGCGGTATCGCGAGCGCCGATCATCATCAGCGCTTCGCGCGGGGTCGCGAATTTGGGATCGTCGGGCTCGACCGGCCAAGCACCAAAGCCGGCCAACGGCCAGGCTAGGGTGATTTTGGCGAAGGCTGGCTCGATCCCCACGAACTGTTCCTCAGACGCCGAATGCGATGCCGGATTTGGAAACGGTACGCAGCGACTTCAGGCAGGCCGACGGCTCGACACCCTGACCGGTGCAATCGGTCGCGTGGTTGATCAGTACGCGGCTGACCTTTGCGCATTCCGTACCCGGCAGATCGAAACGGGTGACCTTGGTCTTCCCGGCGGGAAGTACCTTGAAGTCGAGCACGGTCAACCGGTCGACGACGCCTGCCTCGTTGAACAGTGCAATCTCGAACGCCGCCTTCGAAAGCTCGGCGCCGAGGTTGTTGGTCACCACGAAGGTGAAGCGACAGCCCTTGTCGGAGGGCTGTGCCGCATTGAGTTCGAGCACCAGGGCAGGGGATGGCGGGGCGCTTTGTGCCCCCGCTGCGCCCGCCGAGGCCAATAGAGCGGCCGCAATCAGTGCGGGCCCGGTGTGGCCAAACGGCATTCTCACCACCCGAGCTGTTTTGACAGGGAGATCTTGAACGTACGGCCCTTGGCGTCGTCGTTCATCAGGAACTCCTTGTACTGACGGTTGAACAAGTTATCGACGCCGATATTGGCTTCCCAACCGGCAAGCTGGCCGTCCTGTGGCTTCCAGGTCATGAAGATGTCATGGACGTTGAAGGCTGTGGAGAAACGCGTCGAGTTTGGATCGGCGACGGGGGGAGTGTCGCGGTCGCGCGAAGCATCCTGCGGGCCAGCTACAACACGCGCAGTCCAGCCGAAGGTTACGTCGTAGTCCGGCATTTTGCCGCCCAGCGTCAGAGCCAGTTCATGTGGTGCGACCGTTGTCAGGTAGGCATCGGTCAGTTTGTTCTTGCCGACTACGTAGGAATAGGACGCGTTGGCGAAAACGTAGTCGGCATCGTAGGCGGTCTCGACCTCGAAGCCGTAGAGTTCCGCCTCTTCGATGTTGATGAAACCCGGTTTGTTGTTGAAGCCCGAAGCAAATGGCCGGTTGAGCGCGATCAGGTCCTTCACGTCATTGTAGAAGCTCGTGACCTTGAGCTGGCCCGCGTCGCCCGCCTGCAGCATATCGGACCCGGACAGCGCGAAACCTGCCTCGAAATTGTTCGACTGCTCTTTCTTCAGGCCAAGGCTCGGCCGGAAGGTTGAGGACGAACTCGCTGTCGAGAACACTTCGTCGATGGTCGGGAAGCGCTCGGTATGCGCGATGGAGCCGAACACCGAAAACGTGTCGTTGAACTTGTAAAGGGCGGCCACCTTTGGCGAGAAGGCGGTATCATCGGTTGACGATGCGTTGAGTGCCGTGTCAGGCGTCAACCTGTGCCAGTCGAGGCGCACGCCGGGTATGATCGTCAGGCGGTCGTCGAAGACGAATTCGTTTTGCGCGAAAACGCCGGTCTTGAGATCGGTGCCTTCGGGATGGAACGTGACGGGGAACTGCCGCCCGTTGTTGAAGAAGGCTTCGGCGACGCGTGTCTGGTAGGTCGTCTGCGAGCCGAATGTGAGATGGTTCGTCCAGTTGTCGCCAGTCCACTCCATCGTGTTCTGGGCATTGAACTGCCAAGTCTCGTAGCCGTAGTTCGAATCGCAAACAACCGCGAACGAACCTGGGCTACATGC
>NZ_JBFUKO010000823.1:0-2013 GCF_056400805.1 Aminobacter sp. P4_H6_2 | reverse complement strand
GGTCGACATGGTTCGAGACAAGGGCGGGCCGCGGACGGTCGCATAGGACGCAACAGCGAAATCACACTCATGACATCGACAATGAATGAAATGACGGACCGCCTCGGCCGCTTGCGCAACTGGATGGCGAATGCCGGCCTGGACGGGCTCATCGTGCCTCGTAACGACGCGTATCAGAGCGGGATCACCGCCCCGCATGACACTTGCCTCGCCTTCATCACAGGCTTCACCGGTTCTGCCGGGCTGGCGCTGATCCTGCGCGACAAAGCGCTGCTCTTTGTCGACGGACGCTACCAGATCCAGGCTCGAGGCGAAGTCGATCTCGATGCCTTCGAACTGCGCCATCTTCGCGACCAGCCGATCGACCAGTGGTTTGGGGAGGCGGCCCAGCCAGGCTGGCGCATCGGCGTCGATGGCATGAAAACCACCTTCATTCTGCATGACAGGCTGGAGGCGGCGTTGACCGGGCGCTGCGCATCGATTGTCCAGCTCGATCGCGATCCATTCGACGCGATATGGGACGACCGGCCGCCGGCGCCGCTCGGCAAGATCCGTGCAATGCCGGTGGAAGCCACCGGCGAGACCTCCATCGACAAGCGCCGGCGCATCGCCGGGCAACTGCGCGAGATGGGGGCCGACTGGCTGATCGAGACGCTGCCCGACAACATCGCCTGGCTGCTCAATGTGCGCGGCTCGGATGTCGAGATGAATCCGGTGCCACACTCGTTCCTCGCGCTTGGCGCCGACGGAGCGGTCGAATGGTTTGTCGACAGCCGCAAGCTCGGCAACGACCCGAGCGCCTACGAAATCGCCGATGTGCGGCTAGCCTCGCCGCAACGCTTCCTCGAACGGATCGCCGAGATTTCGGCAACGAGAACAGCGATGATCGATGCGGATTTCGCGCCGCACGCGCTGCGCGCCCGGGTTTTGGCCGGCGGCGGCCGCGTTGCCGCGCAGACCAGCCCAGTTACGCTGGCGAAGGCGGCCAAAACCGAGGCCGAACTCGAGGGCTATCGCAATAGCCATGTCGAGGACGGCGTGGCGATGACCGATTTCCTGGCGTGGGTGACAAAGGAGGCCAGCCGACGGCAGCATGCGGTCAGCCCGCTGACCGAACTGGAGGCGGAAGCGCAACTGCTGGCCTTCCGCAGAGGACGGCAAGGTTTCCTGGAACCAAGCTTCCGCACCATCTCCGCGGCCGGCGCCAACGCCGCGATGTGCCACTATGCGGCGAAGCCGTCGACCAATGCCGCCATCGACGGCCAGGCGCCCTACCTGATCGATTCAGGCGGGCAATATCTGACCGCCACCACCGACCTGACGCGGACACTAATGTTCGGCGAACCGAGTAGCGACATGCGAGTGGCCTACACGGCCGTTCTGAAAGGGTTCTTGTCGCTGGTTTCGGTCCGTTTCCCGATAGGGACGCAAGGCCATCAGATCGACGCGTTCGCGCGGCGCGCGCTTTGGGATGCGGGTCTGGACTATGACCATGGCACCGGCCATGGAGTCGGCCACAATCTGCTGTTGCATGAGGGTCCGCACCGACTGGACAAGAGACCGAACCTGTACGGCCTCGTGCCAGGCAACATTATGACGATCGAGCCAGGCTATTACCGCGAAGGCGCCTTCGGCATGCGCGTCGAAAACCAGGTCGAGGTGGTCGCCGACGGAGCCCGTTTCTGCCGCTTTGCCTCGCTCACCCTCGTCCCCATCGATCTTGCGATGGCCGACCTGAAACGGCTGAGCCTGGACGAGGTGCGCTGGCTCGACGACTACCATGACCGTGTCAGGGACACGCTCGCCGACCTGGTGCAGCCGGAAACGCTGCCTTTCCTGATCGAGCAAACCCGCACCATCGCGGAACGCCGGCAGGACAGGCCCGCCGGCGATGGCAAGCGGACGCGAGTGCCGCTTGAACAGGAAGCTTGAAGTTCAGACTATGGAGCGGCGGGATCATAAATCCGCTTGCTCCTTCTCGTCATGTATCGATGTTTGACCACGCGTTCAATG
>NZ_JBFUKO010000822.1:0-2028 GCF_056400805.1 Aminobacter sp. P4_H6_2 | reverse complement strand
GTCATGCGCCCGCGCCGGTCGACATKGGCGCCGCCGACGGCGAGAATTCTGGGTGACTTCATGCTGAGGCTGTCCGTTGGCGTGTTAGGCGGCAAACTTAGTGTTCTGGGCGAGGGGCGGCAACCGATACCGAATCGCGATTTGGCGAGGCACCGCATGCGAGGTGGCGACCTCCATGCGACATCGGATCACGTGCGGTGTTGAAACAAAAAAAGAACATCACCAGAAATACTGTTCAATATCAATAGCTTGAATGCTCTTGCCAAATGTGAACAAAACAGGTACAAATTTATATCGGCATCGGATAGACCGGCCTTCATTGATGACCACGGGGTGATGTATCATGGCTCAAAATTCATTGCGGCTTGTAGAGGAAAATTCGGTGGACAAATCTAAGGCTCTGGACGCGGCGCTGTCGCAGATCGAACGCGCCTTCGGCAAGGGCTCGATCATGCGCCTCGGCGCCAATGAGCAGGTTGTCGAGATCGCGACGGTCTCCACCGGCTCGCTTGGTCTCGACATCGCGCTCGGCGTCGGCGGACTGCCGCGTGGGCGTATCGTTGAAATCTATGGGCCGGAAAGCTCGGGCAAGACGACGCTTGCTCTTCACACGATTGCCGAAGCTCAGAAGAAGGGCGGCATCTGCGCTTTCGTTGATGCCGAACACGCGCTCGATCCGGTCTATGCCCGCAAGCTTGGCGTCGACCTGGAAAATCTGCTGATCTCGCAGCCTGACACCGGTGAGCAGGCACTGGAAATCTGCGACACGCTGGTGCGCTCCGGCGCAATCGACGTTCTGGTCGTCGACTCGGTGGCGGCTTTGACGCCGCGTGCCGAAATCGAAGGCGAGATGGGCGAGTCGCTGCCCGGCCTGCAGGCCCGCCTGATGAGCCAGGCGCTGCGCAAGCTGACCGCATCGATCTCGCGCTCCAACACCATGGTCATCTTCATCAACCAGATCCGTATGAAGATCGGCGTCATGTATGGTTCGCCCGAAACAACGACTGGCGGCAACGCGCTCAAGTTCTATGCTTCGGTCCGCCTCGATATCCGCCGCATTGGCTCGGTCAAGGATCGCGACGAAGTCGTCGGCAACCAGACCCGCGTCAAGGTGGTCAAGAACAAGCTGGCTCCGCCCTTCAAGCAGGTCGAGTTCGACATCATGTATGGCGAAGGCGTTTCCAAGACCGGCGAACTCGTCGATCTCGGGGTCAAGGCTGGCGTGGTCGAGAAGTCCGGTGCCTGGTTCTCCTACAATTCCCAGCGTCTCGGGCAAGGCCGCGAGAACGCCAAGCTGTTCTTGCGCAACAATCCCGAAGCGGCGCGCGAAATCGAACAACTGCTCAGGCAAAATGCCGGTCTGATTGCCGAAAAATTCCTTGAGAACGGTTCGCGTGAGGAAGATAGCGACGACGAAGCCGGCGCGATGTAAGCGCGCTGGCAGCCGGTCGGCCAGGCGCTGACCAGCTTCAACACAGACGATCTGAGCAACCGCCGGCCATTGTGCCGGCGGTTTGCGTTTGTGAAGGTGGTTTTGCTGATCCGGGCGGCGGAATTGCGGGCTTTTGGCCATCCGGTGTTTCTGGACAGGGATAAGGTGGACGGCTAAAAGGCAGTTCCAATTTCCGCCTGACAAGGGCGGGGTGCATCTGTTCAGGGCGGCGATCAAAGGCAGCGATATGAGTGGCGTGAACGAGATCCGGTCGACATTTCTCGACTACTTCAAGAAGAACGGGCACGAGGTGGTGGCCTCCAGTCCGCTCGTGCCGCGCAACGACCCGACCTTGATGTTCACCAATGCCGGTATGGTGCAGTTCAAGAACGTCTTYACCGGTMTYGARAARCGYCCCTATYMGCGYGCCRCGACCKCSCAGAARWGCGTSCGTGCKGGYGGCAAGCAYAACGATCTCGACAATGTCGGCTATACCGCCCGCCATCTCACCTTCTTCGAGATGCTCGGCAATTTCTCGTTTGGCGACTATTTCAAGGAACACGCCATCGAGCTCGCCTGGAACCTGATCACCAAGG
>NZ_JBFUKO010000821.1:0-2028 GCF_056400805.1 Aminobacter sp. P4_H6_2 | reverse complement strand
CTCAAATATTTCGCCGTCGCCGGTGAGGGCCTAGCCTATCTGCCTGGTTTCTTCGTTGAAACGGAGTGCGAGAACGGAATCCTCGTTCCGGTATTGCCGCAGTGGCGGTCGCCGGAAACCGCAATCAACCTCATCTACTCGCGCCGCCGCCACGTCTCCCGCCGCTTCAAGGCGTTTGTCGAATTCTGCATTGAATTCTACCGTGGCCGCGAAGGTAAGCGCATCCCGCGCTATTACGTCGAGAAAGTGGATAGACCGCTGCAAAGATGAGCTGATCTCCCCTCTCCTTCCCCGCCGGCTGCTCACCTACCCCCACGGCATGGAGCAACTATCCGCGAGGCATCCTGCTGCTCCAAAGTCATGGTGGCGTGGAAAGCTGCGAGGGGGTGGAGTGCCTGTGCTTTGCGGTCGGCACCCTTTTTCGGCCAGCGTCCGACAATGAGTGATCACCCGCAGCTAAGTAAGTCGATGCCTTCAGGACGGGCTTGCTGATGTGAGAAACTAGACCGGCAGCCGCATCTGCGGCCAGACTCGGCTTCGTACAGGCGGCTATCCGAGCCAGGTCCGCATCTGGGCTCCAGGCCTGACAATCGTCCTACTTCAAGAGCTTGAGCAGTTCTTTTGCGGCACCTTCCGATGAAGCGGGATTTTGGCCGGTCACGAGTTTGCCGTCGACAACGACGTAAGAGCCCCAGTCGCCACCTTTCTCGTAAAGTCCACCATTGGCCTTGAGCATGTCTTCGACAAGAAATGGAACCACGTCAGTCAGGCCAACCGCTGCTTCTTCGGTGTTGGTGAAGCCGGTTACACGTTTGCCTGAAACGAGCGGCTTGCCATCGGCACCCTTGGTGTGACGAAAGACGGCTGGCGCATGGCACACGGCGCCGACAGGACGGTCGCTGGCGGCGAAGGTTTCGATCAAGCGTTTGCTGTCGGCATTTTCCGCCAGATCCCACAAAGGGCCATGCCCGCCAGGATAGAAGATCGCGTCGAAGCCATCGGCATTCACCTCAGACAGTTTTGCGGTCGTAGCCAGCGCCCGTTGTGCGACCTCGTCCTTCTTGAAGCGCTTGGTTGCCTCTGTTTGGGCATCTTCAGCATCGCTCTTTGGGTCGATCGGCGGCTGACCGCCTTTGGGAGAAACCAGTGTGATGAGGGCTCCCGCATCGCGCAGAACGTAGTAGGGCGCGGCGAATTCCTCGAGCCAGAAACCGGTTTTCTCGCCCGTGTTTCCAAGCTTGTCATGCGACGTCAGGACCATAAGGATTTTCATGTGATGACTCCTTGCCTTGGTTATTTCGTGTTGCCCACGCGAATGACGCGTTTGCCGAAATTCTCGCCTCTCAGCAGGCCGACAAATGCCTGTGGGGCTTGCTCCAGCCCATCGATGATTTGTTCACGATAGAGAATTTTTCCGGCTTCGACCCAGGCTGCCATCTCCTTGGCGAACTCGGGATAGAGGTGGCCGAAATCGTTGAAGATGATGAAGCCGCGAATGGTGATCTGCTTGCGCAGGAGCTGGCCCAGGAACCAGTTCATCCGATCCGGGCCGTCGGGCAGGCTTGTGGCATTGTATTGCGAGACGAGACCGCAAAGTGGAATGCGCGCGCCCCTGTTGAGCAGCGGCAGCACCGCGTCGAAGACTTTGCCACCGACATTTTCGAAATAGACGTCGATACCTTCGGGTGTTGCGGCCTTCAATTGTTGGGCAAAATCCTCGGATTTGTGGTCGATACAGACGTCAAATCCAAGCGTTTCGACAGCGTAGGCGCATTTTTCAGCACCCCCAGCAATACCGACAACACGGCAGCCCAAAAGCTTGCCGATCTGCCCCACGGTGGCCCCAACCGGGCCAGTCRCTGCTGCGACCGCGATCGTTTCGCCCTTCTTGGGTGCCCCGATCTGCTTGAGCCCGGCCCAGGCGGTGAATCCAGGCATTCCCATGACGCCAAGCGCCCATGAGGGATGCTTGGGCGCACGCCCCAACGGCAAGACCCCAGTACCGTCCGACAATGCATAGTCCTGCCA
>NZ_JBFUKO010000820.1:0-2042 GCF_056400805.1 Aminobacter sp. P4_H6_2 | reverse complement strand
GCTGGGCGCTGTTTGCTGTGCTGGTTGCGGCCGGCGTCATGAGCGTCGCCTGGATGCTGCTTCTAACGCTGGTCGTCTTCGTCGAGAAGCTGCAGCCGCGTGGCCGCCGCTTCGAAGGTGCTTTGGGTATTGCGCTATTGGGTCTCGGGATCGTTGTAGCGCTCGGGGTGATTGAGATGCCTTGGATTAGCGGTTAGGGGCATTCCCCCCGCRCCAAGGCCACTCGCTTCTCAAGCGATAAGGTGGTCGAGACGCTCATGCCGAAAGGCTTGTGGTCGGATATCGAGCAAACGATACGGCGCGAGCGTCAGGTCCATTTCTGGCGCATCGCTGCCTGGAAGCTCAGGGGCCGAGATCTGACAGTCCGGATTTAGATTGATTTGACCAGAAGCCGACATCTTAAGCGGCCGCTTCAAAACGATCGAAATCGCACCTTTCGGTCGGCGGCACTCGTAAGTCGGGATTAGTCGGATGAAAACGCGGCCCGATGTTGGAGCTGTTGGGCGACGCGGACTGTGTTAGCACACCCAATATGGTCTGAGGGATGGACTTCATTCAATTGGCGACCGGCCTTCCGCTTGACGCCTGCGCATGCAAGCAGACCCTTCGGGCCGAACGACCTTGAAGCCATTCCGACAGGTCGCAACGGGCTTAAAGTGATCGACTTTGTTATGGGTAGGTTGGCGATTCCTTCCAGTTTGCGTTTTTCGAGGGCATTTTTCGTATGACAACCCTGTCGGTAACGGTCTTCGTGCTAACCTACGCGGGCATGGCTCTGGGGCGCGTGCCCGGCCTGGCGATCGACCGAACCGGCGTCGCGCTGCTCGGTCTGATCGTCCTCCTTGCCTCGGGCGATTTGTCTCTCGAAGAAGCCGGCGCGGCGGTCGACGTGCCTACGATCGCCCTTTTGTTCGCGCTGATGATCCTTTCTGCACAGTTCGACCATTCCGGTTTTTACGGCTGGATCGCTGACCGGATCGTTCGCGCTTCCCGCAATCCGAAGCTTTTGCTCGCCAGCCTGATCGCAGTGACGGGTGTGCTGGCCGCGATCTTCACCAACGACGTCATCGTTTTCGCACTTGCACCTTTGGTTGTCGCGGGTGTTGCCTCGCAACAACTCGATCCGCGACCATACCTTATTGGGCTCGCCGGGGCCGCCAACGCCGGCTCTGCCGCTACCCTTATCGGCAACCCCCAGAACATCCTGATCGGGCAGGCCGGCGGCTTGGATTTCTGGCGTTATCTCGCCTTTGCAGTGCCGCCCACACTGGCCAGCCTCGCAATAACCTTCGTCGCCATCGTCGCGACCTGGCGCTTGGCGCCTGGCGACGGCGCGAATCCGGAGGACAGCCTGCCACCTCAAATCGACCGGTTTCAATTCTTGAAGGGCATGTTTGCAGTCGCAGTACTTGTGGCGCTGTTCCTGACTCCGTTGCCGCGTGAACTCTCGGCGCTCGCGGTCGCGGGGTTTCTGCTGATGTCTCGTCGCCTCTCCTCACGCACTATGATCGGCGCGGTCGACTGGCAATTGCTGCTCCTTTTCGTTTGCCTTTTCGGAATAACGGCAGCTTTCGCCAAGACCGGACTGGCACAGCAAGGCATGGTCTGGCTCACGGAACGGGGCTTGCTGCCCGACCGTCTCGCTGTCCTCGCGCCACTGACGCTTGCCGCCTCCAACACGATCGGCAATGTCCCGGCCGTCATCTTGCTGGTCAAGCTCGTTCCGGATCTCTCGGAGGGTGCTCTGACAGCGCTGGCGTTGCTATCGACGTTCGCAGGAAACCTCCTTCTCACGGGTTCATTGTGCAACATCATCGTTGCCGAAAGGGCCTCCGTTTCCGGCGTCAAGCTCGGTTTTGTCGACTTTGCGCGCTCTGGTGTTCCGATGGCGATCGCAAGCCTGGCCATTACGATAGCTTGGCTTTGGGGCATTGGCCTCGTACCGTTCTAATTGGAAAATCCTGCTTCACGGCTGCTACATCCGGCTCGTCAGTTTGCTGGGAAAGACCGGACGCGCCGCGCGCAGAAACCTGTCCAAAAGG
>NZ_JBFUKO010000819.1:0-2044 GCF_056400805.1 Aminobacter sp. P4_H6_2 | reverse complement strand
GCGCGCGCGGCAGCGATCTTCAGCCGGTACTTTGTCCTGTCGCCCTTGGTGGAAAAGGACAATGAACCGAGCCCCTCGGCAAGATAATCTGCATATCGGTCGCAACCGAGATTTGGGATAAGCGCCGTTTCGACTTGCTTCGCCCGCATGGCCATTCAAAACGTCCTCCATGATCCGATATTGCACCTGCCTCACCGATTATCAACCATCGACAGGAGCGACGACCGTACAGGGGCAAGCGAGCAAATCAAATAATTGATATTGACTTCATATTCATGTTGTCAGACTTCTTATTTTCTTTTGATCACCGAGGCAAGCTGGACATCCGGCTAGCCCAGCAGCGCGAAGTTGCGTCCAGCCCATGGGCTGCGGTGCGCATCGTGGAGGGACCATCTTGCTTGTCGGATCGGACAAAACCGCGCGATACAAGCGTCGCATCGACAGCCCTCATCACAGAATCCGGGGTCGATGATGCCGCATGCGCTGATCAATTCGCCGGTTTACATCGTCGGCGTTGCCGAGACGCCCTTGGGCAAGGTACTCGACCAAAGCGAGTTCTCAATGGTCGCGCTTGCCGCGCGCAAGGCGCTGGACGAGGCCGGCCTGAGCTTCAAGGACGTCGATGGCATCTTCACCAACTATATGGGGGAAGAGGGCTCGGTCCAACTTGGCGAATATCTCGGCGTGCAGCCACGCTACGCCGAATCGTCGGACATGGGTGGCGCGTCGTTCGAGTTCTTCGTGCACCATGCCATGCTCGCCATCGCGACGGGCCGGTGCGACGTCGCGCTGATCGGCTATGCCTCGCGGCAACGAAGCCGCCGCAACCGCAAACGCGTGGCAGCCAGTATGGACGGTTCGCTTGCGGCGCAATTCGAAGCGCCTTTTGGCATCCACTTTCCAATCGGCCATTACGCGCTGAGTGCTGCGCGCTACATGTATCAGTATGATGCCAAACTTGRGCATCTTGCCGAGATCGCCGTCACGGCGCGGGAATGGGCAAAACTCAATCCGAAAGCATGGGTGCGCGATCCGCTGACCATCGAAGACGTGATGGCTTCGCCAATGCTCTGCGATCCGCTGCGCAAGCTCGACTGCTGCCTGGTGACCGATGGCGGCGGCGCCATCGTCATCGCGCGGAAGGATCGGGCGCGCAACGCCGCCAAGCGGCCTGTGCGCATCCTCGGTGCCGGCGAAAGCCACATGCAATGGCACGTTGCCCAATGCCCGGACCTGACCGTGACGCCGGGCGTGGTTTCCGGCCGGGAAGCCTTGGGCATGGCCGGCATCAAGCCCGGCGACGTCGATGTCTTTGAACCCTACGACAATTTCACCCACGCCGTGCTGCTCTATCTCGAGGACCTGGGCTTTTGCGGCAAGGGCGAGGCCGGCGCCTTCGTCGCCGAAGGCCGGCTGAGACCCGGCGGCAGCCTGCCAAGCATGACCTCAGGCGGCGGGCTGTCCTACTGCCATCCCGGGGCGCTCGGCATCCTGCTTCTCATCGAGGCGGTGCGGCAGCTGCGCGGAGAGGCGGGCGCCCGCCAGGTGACAGACGCCGAGATCGCCGTCGCGCATGGGACCGGAGGCCTCGCCTTTTCAACCGCTTCCACCGTGGTGCTTGCCCGTGACTGACACCCCTTCCCTTTCCGACATCGGCGTTGCCGACCCGACCACCGAACCCTTCTGGAAGGCATGTTTCGAACACCGCCTGATCGTCCAGCGCTGTGTCGCGTGCTCGTCGCACCAGTTCTATCCCAGACCTTTCTGCCTCGCCTGCGAGGCAACCGCGCTCGAATGGGTGGACGCTAAGGGCACAGGCACGATCTATTCGCTCTCCACGGTGCGCATCCCGGTCATCAGCGAACTGCCCCCGCCCTATATGATCGCGCTGGTCGATCTCGACGAGGGCCCGAGGCTGCTCACCAACATCGAACCCGGCCCGGCGCGGATCGGCGACCGGGTGAAGCTCGCCTGGCGCTCGCGCGAAGACCTGCCTCCCCTGCCCATCTTCACCCCCACCGATCGATAATGCGATGACCAGCCA
>NZ_JBFUKO010000818.1:0-2045 GCF_056400805.1 Aminobacter sp. P4_H6_2 | reverse complement strand
GCCAAAGCCTAGGCACCCCCTGTCTTATGAAACCTCGTCTTGTGAGCAATCGACGCTGCTGAACCCAAGCTGTAGCTAGCAATCGTCATCGCACACGTGCCGCAGTATTAGCCTCCGTTGCATCATGCTCCACGACACACCAGGAATCAATCGACTCAAACTGGGATGGCGGGGACGCTCGCAACCTCAATGCTTTCCAAGGCCACGCGACACCTGGAGGTGGTCCCCAAATCGTAATTATACCTGCGCGTATGCCCTCTGCGGACCAAGCCAACTTGCTGTAGAGTACGTGCTGTAGAATACGTACTTGGCGGAGCTCAAGGGGACGGATGGTATGGCTCGAGTACCTGCGGATCTCACGCGCGCAACACTAGCCGTGCTGTTCATCGGCAGCATCCTTGTCGCCAGCATCTGGGTGATGCTTCCTTTTCTGCCAGCGATCATATGGGCCACGACGTTGGTGATCGCTACATGGCCGCTGATGTTGTGGGTGCAGCGCCATGTCGGCAATCGCCGTGGCTGGGCCACGGCGATCATGACCCTGATCTTGCTGTTGGTCCTGATCGTGCCGTTTTGGCTGGCCATCAGTGCCGTCGCCGCCAATACCGACAAAATTGGCGACTTGATCCGCACTGTCCTGTCCTTGCGGATGCCGCCGCCGCCGTCCTGGCTGGCCGATTTGCCGCTAGTGGGCTCCCGGGCCGCAGAGGCCTGGAGAAATATTTCGACAAGTCGCGTGGATGAATTGGCCTCCAAACTTGCCCCCTATGCAGGGGCCATGACGAAATGGGTTGCATCCTTCGCAGGCAGTCTGGGTGGGATATTCTTCCATTTCCTCCTAACGACGCTGATAGCCGCTATCATGTACATGGGCGGCGAGCAGGCAGCTGCAACTGTTGTTCGTTTTGGCCGCCGACTGGGTGGTGATCGAGGCGAAATGGCCGTTCGTCTGGCTGGTCAGGCAATCCGAAGCGTTGCCTTGGGCGTCGTCGTGACCGCAGTAGCCCAGAGCGCTCTTGGGGGCATAGGTCTATTGGTGGTTGGCGTGCCCTTCGCGCCGATGCTGGCAGCGGTGATGTTCTTGCTGTGCTTGATTCAGCTCGGCCCCGTGCTGGTGATGGCGCCAGCGGTGGTATGGATGTACTATTCTGGCGAGGCGTTTTGGGCGACGGTGTTGTTGGTTTTTGCCATCGTTGCCGGGACAATGGATCAGTTCATACGTCCAGCACTCATTCGAAGAGGCGCCGACCTTCCCATTCTCCTTATCCTTGCTGGGGTCATTGGGGGTTTGATTGCGTTTGGCCTTTTGGGAATTTTCATCGGCCCCACTGTCCTTGCTGTGACCTACACATTGTTGAATGCGTGGATGGCTGAGGGCGACTAGTCATGGCCCAGACGATCGCCGCCAGGACTGGCCTGAGCACCAGGAGGCTAGCGACAATAAAGCCGCCAATGAACAGTACCGCCAGCGTCACTCAGGCAAGATTTTGACGCGGACCGGCCATCCTGCTTGGGCCTTCTATGTCCAACTTCTGCCCCTCCCAATTGTTCGCCTCCTGGCATCCATTTGCTAAATCTGCGGCGGCAGAAGGTACAGCGTTATGGCGAATACCAGGTAGACCATCAAAGTAAACACTCCCACGAACCACGCCGAACGTCCGGTGCTTGTCATCAAAAAAGCCGTCATCGTCGAAACGAAAACCATGATCACCGCGCCTGGCCAGAACCACAGATCCATCGGCGTAGGGCCGATGACATAGCTCAGCAGGACCAGAACCGGCGCAACGAACAGTGCTATCTGGGATGCGCTTCCAAGTGCGATACCCACGCTCAAATCCAGCCGGTTCTTGCGGGCGCCGGAAAAGGCCGAGGCCATCTCTGCGGCGCCTCCGACCAGCGCGACGACGATGAAGCCGACGAATGCGGGAGTCATGCCGAACGTAACCGCCGCTTCCTGCACCGACTCGACGAAAATCTCGCTCACCAGTGCCACCAGCACGGTCACGCCGGCCAGGACAGCAAGCGCCAGTCGCACTGGCCATATC
>NZ_JBFUKO010000817.1:0-2051 GCF_056400805.1 Aminobacter sp. P4_H6_2 | reverse complement strand
GCGTGTAGGTGGCGAAACGGGGCCTGTCGCTCATGTCGTTGCCCTCACGGTGCGATGATCGGCGATGCCGCAAGCGCGGACAGACGCGGCTCGGTGCCGGCAAAGGTGCTGCCTTCCTCGAACCACGAGCGCGGCGCAGGGGCGCCCCACAGCGTCTGGCGCTGCGGATCCTTGAGGTCCCATTTGATCGGCTCGAGATCGGGGTCGACCGTCTGGTAGTCCGAGCAGTAGATTTCGATGCGGTGACCATCGGGGTCGCGGATGTAGAGGAAAAAGGCGTTGGAGATGCCGTGGCGGCCTGGGCCGCGCTCGATATTGGCGACGTAACCGGTGGTTGCCATCAGGTCGAGCAGGTCGATGATGTTGAGCGGTGTCGGCACCCAGAAGGCGACGTGATGCAGGCGCGGCCCAAGCCCGTTGGTGAAGGCGATGTCGTGAACGCCGCCCTTGCGGTGGGTCCATGCCGCCCACAGTTTGCCGCTCTCGGCGTCTTCCGTATATTCCGTCACGCGGAAGCCGAGCTCGTTGTAGAAGGCCACCGACTGGTCGACGTCAGGCGAGAAACAGTTGAAGTGGTCGATGCGCAGCGGCTTCACGCCCTTGTAGAGCGCGTATTTCTGGTGGATCGGCGCCAGCCGGTCCATCTTCGAATAGAATTCGAGCGGAATGCCATGCGGGTCGCGGGTGCGCAGCGTGCGTGACTGATAGGGCCGTTCGACCCATTCGACCGGCAGTTCCTTCGCCTTGAAGAAATGTCCAGCCCGGTCGAGGTCGTCCTCGGAGAACACCTTGAAACCGAGGTCGCGGGCTTCGGCCCTGTCGCCTTGCTTCAGCACGATGCAATGGTGGCCGCGCTCTTCCATGGCGCGCAGGTAGATTGTATCAGCCGTCTCGTCGGTGACCTGGAGGCCGAGCGTGTCGACATAAAAGGCGCGGGATCTGGCCAGATCCGTGACCGCCAGCTCGACATGGCTGAGCCGCACGATGTTGAAGGCGGGATAGAGGTTGGGTGTGGGCAATGGCATGATGTCTGTTCCCGCTCAGCCGCCGAGCTTCTGGATGTTGTGGGCCGTCGTGGCGAAGGCGATGTTTTTGGTTTCCATGTAGAAATCGAACGACCAGTCGCCGCCGTCCCGGCCGATGCCGGAGTTCTTCACGCCGCCGAACGGTGCCGGGAGATGGCGGACGTTCTCCGAGTTGACCCAGATCATCCCCGCGGCTAGCCCTTCGGTGAAGCGCAGGGCGCGTGTCACGTCCGATGTCCACAGATATCCGGCGAGGCCGTATTGGGTGTCGTTGGCGATTGCCAGAGCTTCGGCTTCATCGCTGAACGGGATCGCGGTCAGCACCGGCCCGAAAATCTCTTCCTGGGCGATGCGCATGTCGTTGCGCGCGCCGGTAAACAGCGTCGGCGCGACATAGCAGCCACCGCCTGGTCCCTCGACCTTGCCGCCACCGGCAGCAATGGTAGCACCCTCCGAGCGAGCGAGCTCGATGTAGGACAGCACCTTTTCTTCGTGCACCGGGTGGATCAGCGGGCCGACGACCGTCTGCGGATCAAGCGGATGGCCAACACGGATGCGCTTGGCCTTCTCCGCCACGATGGYGGTGAACTTGTCGTAGATCGAGGCTTCGACCAGCAGGCGCGAGGACGAGGTGCAGCGCTCGCCATTGAGCGAGTAGATCATGAACACCGCAGCGTCCGCCGCGCGTTCGAGGTCGGCGTCGGCGAAGACGATCACCGGGTTCTTGCCGCCGAGCTCGAAATGCACGCGCTTCAGTGTGTCGGCGCCCTGGCGCATGATCATCGAACCGGTGCGGCTTTCGCCGACGAAGCCGATCGCCTTGATGTCGGGGTGTTCGGTCAGCGCCTTGCCGGCATCTTCGCCGAGGCCGTTGACGAGGTTCCACACGCCCTTCGGCAGGCCGGCCTCTTCGGCGATTTCGACTAGGAGACGAGCGGTCAGGGGGGAAAATTCCGCCGGCTTGTGCACGATGGTGCAGCCTGCGGCGAGTGCGGGCGCGATCTTCCATGTCGACAGCATGAAGGG
>NZ_JBFUKO010000816.1:0-2057 GCF_056400805.1 Aminobacter sp. P4_H6_2 | reverse complement strand
GATGAGCGTTGGCGTCAATTATCTGCGTGAGCACGTGCCTGCTGACTCCCGCATGCACTATGCCGTGCTGGACTCTGGCGGGCGGGCACCCAATGTGGTTCAGGCCAAGGCGACGGTCAGATATTCGATCCGGGCCCCGAAACGGGTCGATATGTTGAAGCTGGTTGACCGTGTGAAGATGGTTGCAGCCGGCGCAGCGATGATGACTGAAACTCAGGTCACGTCGCAAATTGTGTCGGCTATGTCTGAAATTCTGGAGAATTCTCCTCTCAATAAACTCCTGCACCAACATATGGAGCACCTTGGTCCCACCGTCTTTGACGATGACGATCGTACGTACGCCGCAAGAATTCAGAAAACCTTGTCCAAGGAAGAAATCGAGACGGCCTACCTTATCGCTGGAGTGCCGGTGAGTGACGCGTCGATTTGTGATTTCATCGTGCCACTCGAGGCCAAAGTCGTTCCCATGCTTGGATCGAGCGATGTGGGCGATGTCAGTTGGGTTGTTCCCTTTGCCCAAGTGGGTTTTGCGACCCACGCGATTGGAACGCCGGGTCATACTTGGCAGATAACCGCGCAGGGCAAAGCCAAGGCAGCGCACAAGGGAATGGTCCAAGTGGCCAAAGTCCTGGCTGCAACCGCTGTCGAACTGATCGCCGAACCTGAAGCTTTATTGGCCGCAAAAGAGGAATTCGCCCGTCGCACTGCATCGGAATCCTATGCCTCCCCCTTACCGGAGAACGCAATTCCTTTGGTTCCATGAGTGGTGGGCGAGGACGTGGCGGCTCCAGCCGTGTTCTATCGCCTGCCCGGGCATACCAGGTGCCTCGGGCGCCTTGACGGCGTCGAGAAGGCGGACGTTATGGCCCCAGGGTAATAGTGCAATAACCCGTTGCACAAATTCGCCCTCGGGCAAGGCCTGGGTAGGCGCGCATGTATTTCAGGTTTCGGGCCGAGAGGCCCGTCATCTCGGGGAAGGCTCAGGATATCGTGGGCGATGCACATCAGATTGGCGAAAGGAACACCGAGAGCAGATTCTGAAGATGGTCAGGCCTGACAGGCTGAGACGCGCGAAAACCATCGTCGCAGCAACGGACGATGGTATTTTGAACGTCATCGCCGGACTCAGGAAGAAGGACCGAAGGTCCTATGACCGCCGCAAACCGAACCGGCCCGATACGACGTGTGCATCATCGCCGACCGTGTGGTCTCTCTATCAGGCGTCCTTGGCGGGTGGTGCAGCCGCATTGGGCTCCCTGATCCCGACCGATCGTGCGAACCCCGCGAACGCATTGCGCGCGCCGTCAACAGTTAATTACCCATCTCGCGCAGCATGGCATACACGTACAGCAGTTTTGTAGATCGGACCGCGCCTGCTTTCAGGCCATCTGGCAAGAAAGTCGGTCGCATCGGCAATGTTCGCAATTTCGCGAACGGCCTGACCACGGTCCTTCACGAATATCGAGCGGGAAAAGGCTTGGCGTATCAACACTTCCTTCATGGTCTTGGACCGTCTTGTGAGCAAGCGAGAACTGCCGCTTTTGGAGCGACCAGCTTTCAAAGAAATGGCGACAGCAGCTTTTTTGCTTCCAGGCTTCAAGGGGAGACTGTCCGTGACTCAGTCTTTCAACGGATCTTGAGCCAGTATCCCTTGCTCGCTGCAAAAGGATTGAAAGGCTTCTCTCGCCTCGTCGACTGAGATCGAACCATTGATCGCGGCCTGCATGGCGTTCTCGGCCAGATCGAAGAACGGATTGCGCTTGGCGCGGGGCCACGCTCCGAGAAATTCCATGGCGTCAGGGACTGATGCGATCTCGCGTCGCGGGAAGTCGTTCTCCTTGACCCATATGGYTGGTWTGAGTTCCATCRSYACCAACGCAYGTGCGGGGAGACGGTTGCATGAACGCACACCCTTGCTCTTTTCACGAAGCTCTCCCCGATGCCATTGAGGCAGGCAGAACAGGCACTGCTTGGCGCCAATGCCGTGCAAAACGGGGAGCAAGCGAATGGCGGCGAAATGACCGAGAGCAATCGTCCCGAACGGGACGCTCTCAGAT
>NZ_JBFUKO010000815.1:0-2061 GCF_056400805.1 Aminobacter sp. P4_H6_2 | reverse complement strand
GAAGGACACTGACGTGATGAAGTTTTCCTACAACGACGCGGCCGGAACGCCTGTCTCGGCAGAGGTCCGCACATATGTCGAGGAGGTGAAGGCCAAGATCGCGTCAGGGGAGATCAAGACCCGGCAGAAATAAGCACCAGCCTCGCCCTGAACTCATGATGAAGAAGAAATGGAGGGCATCATGCGGATCACAAGACGGAACTGTCTGGCCGGCGTAGCTGCTCTGGTAGGGGGCCTGGCGGGTAGCCAGGCTTTCGCCCAGGACGCATTCAAGATGGGGCTTCTGGTGCCGGGCAGCGTCGCGGAAGAGGGCTGGAACCGCATCGCTTACGACGCGCTCAAGCGTGTAGAAAAAGAGCTAGGTGCTGACGTCAGCTATGTCGAGCTGCACGACAATCCCACGGCCTTCGAAAGTGCGTTCCGTAACTACGCCGCGCAGGGTTATGACGTGGTGCTCGGCCACGGCTTCCAGTTTCRGGACGCCGCGCTGAATGTCGCTCCGGAGTTCTCGGACACGACCTTCCTGATTTCGTCGAGTTACATCCACGAGGGCAATGTCATCGGTCTTAACACCGATTCCAGCGAACCCTTTTATCTGATGGGTGTGATTGCGGCGAAGACGGGCAAGTCGGCCGGCCTGATCGGCGGGATGGAAATTCCACCGATCAAGCAGTCCTTCGAAGGATTCGTCAACGGCGCTAGAAGCGTCGACCCGAACTTCTCCGTGCCGTTGATCTACCTCAACACCTTCACCGATGCGACGGCAGCGAAGGAGGCCGCACTCAGCATGTTCGCCCAAGGCGCCACGCTGGTCGTGCCAAATGCCAACGCAGCCGGGTTGGGTGTTATCCAGGCCGCACGCGAGGCGGGTCCAGACGTACGGACATTCAGCGTCTACTCCGACTATACCGACGTCGCCCCGAAGAACATCCTGGGCACCTATCTGGCCGACTACGGGCAGGGCATCGTCCGCATAGTCTCCGAGGTGAAGGCCGGCAGCTTCAAGCCTAACGCCAATATCGTGTTCGGCTTGAAGGACTCAGACGTCATGAAGTTCAGCTACAACGACGAGGCCATCGGCACCGTCCCGGCTGACGTCCGAAAATATGTCGACGAGGTCAGGGCGAAGATCGTCTCCGGCGAGATCGTTACCCGTCAGAAGTAAGCCGCAATTCTTCACCGGGCGGCGGTCATTACGAACGGCCGCCCGGTCCTTTCCCGTTCTGAAAGCGATGGAATTCATGGCAAATATCGAAAGCGGGCAGCCTGTGGCGGTCGCCGCGGATCATTTCAAAGGCGCCAGACGCATCCTGTCTCGTATCTTGAAGGCAATTGCCTTGCCGGCCGCAGCCGTGCTGGTCGCCCTGGCATGCGGTGCGGTTCTGCTCGGCCTCAACGGCTTCAACGGCTGGGACGTGTTCAGCGTCATGCTATTCGGCGTGTTTCAGGACACCCGTTCGGTTGCCGAAATCCTGCTCAAGGCAACACCGCTGATCCTGATTGGTGTTGGCCTGTGCGTGGCTTTCCGCTGCAGCATCTGGAACATCGGCGCCGAGGGCCAATTCTATGCCGGCGCGGTGGCCGCAACGGCCGTCGGCGTCAATTTCGGTGGGCTAACGTCCTGGCTCTATATACCGCTGGTCATCGTCGCCGGCGCTCTCGCCGGGGCTGCCTGGGCGGCGATTGCCGGCCTGCTCAAGATCTACTTCCGGGCAAGCGAGATCGTTACCACGATCATGCTCAACTATATCGCCATCATCACCACAAGCTACCTCGTCACCGGGCCGCTGAGGGACGCGGCTGCGGCCTATCCGCAGTCGGCCAAGCTACTGAAGGAGGCCTGGATGCCGCGCATCCTGCCACCGACAAGGCTGCATATCGGCATTCTTGTCGCGCTGGCACTGGCTGTCGCCGTCTACATTTTCCTGTTCCGCAGCAGTTCCGGCTATGCCGTCAGGGTGGTCGGCATTAGCCCACATGCGGCGCGTTATGCCGGCATGAGCGTGCCCAGGAACATCATGCTGGCGATTTGCATCAGCGGCGCCATGGCCGGCCTTGCCG
>NZ_JBFUKO010000814.1:0-2062 GCF_056400805.1 Aminobacter sp. P4_H6_2 | reverse complement strand
CTGCAGGGAGATGGCGATGTCGTCGAGCAAGGCACCGCCGACGACGCCTTTCCACAGTGCCGCGACGATGGCGTCGAGCGGTGGGATGACCGCAGGGTTGATCCAGCCCCTGGTGCTGGAAATGTGCCAGAGCGCGAGGAAGCCGAGCAAAACGCCGTAGCGTGACAGGAAGCGCGCCGCTGCCTGGCCGCTGCGCTGTACGTATTCGATGCCGGCCGTGCCGTCGCTGATGCCCGCGCCGATGACGGTCGGCTGCTCTATGTGCTGCAAACTCATCGTCTTCTCCTTTGCGATTATTCGGCGGCCTGCAGCGAGCTGCGGCTCAAGGTCCAGGGGTTCACCGGGCGTGGCAGGCCGAGATTGTCGCGCAGCGTGCGGCCCTCATAGGCGGTGCGGAACAGGCCCCGGCGCTGAAGCTCGGGCACCACGAGATCGACGAAGTCGTCGAGCGCACCCGGCAGCCATGGCGGCAGGATGTTGAAGCCGTCGGCGGCTTTGTTGTGGAACCATTCTTCGAGCTGATCGGCGACCTGGGTGGCGCTGCCAACAACCGTGTAGTGGCCGCGCGCTGTCGCCACCCAGTGGTAGAGTTCGCGGATGGTGAAGTTATGCTCGTCGGCGATCTGGCGGAGCAGCGCCTGGCGGCTCTTCATGCCTTCGGTTTCCGCGCTCTTGGGCAGCGGCCCGTCGAGCGGATAGCCCCTGATGTCGAGGGTGCCGCCGGTCAGCCCGTTGAGAAGCGCGACGCCGTCCTCGGGCAGGATCAGCTCATTGAGCTTGTCGTATTTGGCGCGGGCTTCGTCTTCGGTGCGACCGACGAAGGGGGCGACGCCAGGCATGATCAGAACATGTTCAGGGACGCGGCCCTCGGCGATCACGCGAGCTTTGATGTCGCGATAGAACTCCTGCGCCGAAGCGAGGTTCTGGTGCGCAGTGAAGATGACTTCGGCCGAAAGCGCTGCCAGCCTGCGCCCGTCCTCGGACTGGCCGGCCTGGACGACGACTGGATGCCCTTGCACCGGACGGGGCACGTTGAGCGGTCCCTTGACGGCGAAATGCGCGCCCTTGTGGTCGATGTCGTGGACCTTGGCGGGATCGTAGAAACGCCCCGTCTGCTTGTCGCGGATGAAGGCGTCGTCTTCCCAGCTGTCCCACAGCGCCTTGACGGCATCGACGTGCTCCCTGGCACGGGCATAGCGGTCGGCATGGTCGGGCTGTTTGTCGCGATTGAAATTGCGCGCCGTTTCGTCGCCGGCGGATGTGACGACATTCCAGCCGGCGCGGCCATTCGACAAAAGGTCGAGCGAGGCAAATTTGCGGGCGAGCGTATAAGGCTCTTCGTAGGTGGTGGAGGCGGTGGCGATGAAGCCCAAATGCGTGGTCAGCGGTGCCAGCGCCGCAAACAGCGTGACCGGCTCGAAGCCGGCGATCTTGGCGTTGCCGCCTTCGCGTCCGCCGAGGCCGACTGACAGATTGTCGGCCAGGAAATAAGCGTCGAACAGGCCGCGCTCGGCGGTAAGTGCGAGCTCGGTGTGAAAGGCGAAATTGGTCGCGCCGTCGGCAGGCGAGCCGGGATGACGCCAAGCGGCAATGTGCTGTCCGCCGCCGGGCAGGAAGGCGCCAAGTTTGATCTGTCTGGTCATAACGATCTCCTTGTGAAGACGACAAAGGTCGATCCGGCGGCGAAGGCCGCAGGTTGGTCAGGTCGGATGAGTTTTTTGCTGGTTTGCGGCCTGGGCTCAGGCGGCCAAGGAAACGCTAGTGCGTGCCTGCACGACCCGACAGGCCTCGTCGACCGCCTGCTGGGCACGGGAGCGGATGGCTTCGGACACAATCACACCGTCAGCGAAATCCCTGTCGGAAGCGTAGATGGCGGTCGGGATTGTCAGCGCCTCGAAGAAGCCGAAGAGCGGGCGAAGCTGGTGTTCGACGATCAGCGAATGGCGCTCACCGCCACCAGTCGCGGCCAAAATGACAGGCTTGCCTTTCAGCGAGGTTGGGTCGAGCAGGTCGAAGAAATGCTTGAACAGGCCGGTGTAGCTGCCTTTGATGGTGGGCGCAC
>NZ_JBFUKO010000813.1:0-2063 GCF_056400805.1 Aminobacter sp. P4_H6_2 | reverse complement strand
GCCGACGACCTTGCGGCTGGCCGCGGTCGCCCTTTTCGTGTCGGTGCTGGTCGCTGGCGCAATCGCCTATGTCGCGACCGTCAGCCGTAGCGCGTGGTTGCGCAACACGCTCCATTCGCTGCCGTCGTTGTTCGTCTCGATCCCTGTCTTCTGGCTGGGCATCGCCCTGATCCAGGTCTTTTCGTTCCGGCTGAAGCTGATCTCGGTCATCAATCCCGGGCCGATGGAAATGCTGGTGTTGCCGGTTCTGGCCATCGCCGTGCCGATCTCGGCGCCGCTGGCGCAGATACTTATCCGCAGCATCGACGAGGTGCGCACGCGCCCCTTCGTGGCAGTGGCCCGCGCCAAGGGCGCCAGTCACAGGCGCGTGCTGGTAAGCCATGTCGCCGGTAACGCCATCCTGCCTGTGCTCACCATTGGCGGTGTGCTGTTCGGCGAACTCGTCGCAGGCGCAGTCATCACCGAAACCGTGTTCGGCCTCAACGGCATCGGCGCGCTGACCTACCTGTCGGTCAACACCCAGGACGTCACCGTCCTCCAGGCGATCGTGCTGATTTCTGCTGCCGGCTTCGTGCTCACCAACCTGATCGTCGATCTCCTCTATCCGGTCTTCGATCCCCGTCTTCGCAATCCCGCAGGAGCCAGCGCATGACCATCATCGATTCATTGGGCGCAGTCGGCGGCCTCGCGCCCCGAGACGCAAATGCGGCCTACGATCGCGAAGACCTTGCCGAACGGCTGAAACGGCTCCAGCCCAGCCTGGTTTTGGCCTGGCTGGTCATCTCGACCGTGGTGCTGTGGGCGCTGCTGCCCGGGCTGTTCACCGGCTATAGCGGCACCGAAGGCGTTGCTTCCGAAAAGCTCGCCGGGCCCAGTGCCCAGCATATCCTGGGCACTGATGCGCTCGGTCGCGACGTCTATGCGCGCATTGTCTATGGCGCGGTCCATTCTCTCAGCGGCGCCTTTGCGGCTGTCGCCGTCGGCTTCGTCATCGGTACCGCCCTTGGGGTGGTTGCGGCCGCCGCCGGCGGGCGCATCGAGGATGTCGTGATGCGCGTCGTCGATGTACTTTTGTCGATCCCGAGCCTGCTGTTGTCGCTCACCATCATCATCTTGCTCGGTTTCGGCACGGTGAACGCGGCAATCGCCGTGGGTGCCGCGTCCATCGGCAGCTTCGCCCGGCTGGCACGGTCCGAAGTGGTCCGTGTGCGCCGCAGCGACTATGTCGAGGCAGCCTTCGGCAGCGGCGGCAGCTTCAGATCGGTGCTGTTCCGCCATGTCCTGYCCAACTCGCTGACGTCGGTCATCGCCTTTGCCGCCCTGCAATTCGGCAACGCCATCCTCAACATCTCAACGCTTGGCTTCCTCGGCTATGGCGCCCCACCGCCCACGCCGGAATGGGGTCTGCTGATCGCCGAAGGCCGCAACTACGTCTCGACAGCCTGGTGGCTGACGACGGCACCTGGGATTGTCGTGGTGCTGGTGGTGCTCTCAGCCAATCGCATCAGCCGTTCCTTCGGTGGGAGCCGAGCATGACCGAATTGAAACTCGCCAACAAGGCAGCCACGACCGCTGCTGCGGCGCCCGTGCTCGAAGTCGACAAGCTGGTCGTTTCCTATGGTCATGGGACGCGCCGCGAGACTGTGGTCCACGGCATTTCCTTTTCGGTGCAGCCGGGCGAAGTGGTGGCGCTGGTTGGCGAATCCGGCTCCGGCAAGTCGACGACGGCCCATGCCGTGATCGGGCTCTTGCCCGAGAACGGTCGCGTCGAGGCCGGCGACATCAGGCTGAACGGCACCAGCATTTCCGGCTGGGCCGACAAGCGCCTCGACACCATCCGCGGCAAGGTGGTGAGCCTGATCTCGCAGGATCCAGTCAGCTCGCTCAACCCGGTCAAGACCATCGGCGACCAGGTCGGCGAGATCCTCAAGGTGCATCGGTGGGGCGACCGACGGGCGATCGCCGAGCGTGTCATCGAATTGCTCGATCGTGTCGGACTGCCGCAGCCGGAACTCCGGGCGAGGCAATTCCCGCACCAGCTTTCAGGCGGCATGCGCCAGCGC
>NZ_JBFUKO010000812.1:0-2063 GCF_056400805.1 Aminobacter sp. P4_H6_2 | reverse complement strand
GGCGACTAGTTCGCCCTCGGGCGTGCGCGCCATCAGCGTCTCATAGACATTGTCGTTGATCGCGCGCTCGCCGCCGTCGTCGCGCACTTGCGGATCAAGCGTCGAAGGCTCCGATCCGATCGCAATGGTGATGTCGGCGGCGTGCGCCGACAGCGGTGAAAGTGCCATGATTGCCGCAAGTGCGGCGCTGCTTGCCAGTCTCGTCAGTAGATTCATCGGTCCACCCATTCGCCATAGATAACAAAAACGACCTGATGCGCGCAGTCTTGAGCTGCGTTGATATTGCGGGTCGCCATTTCCCTCGACCAGAAGAGTGGATTGTATGCAATTGACTGTCAAGCGATTGTTGGTCAACTTTTCTGACGATAGCAGGCCGAGACTCGACAATTCGCCGAGTTGTGCTGTAAATAATTGAAAATGCACAAAATTTAGAACGTGATTGCTGAAATTTCGTTCACGAATATCACGGAGGTAACCGGGTCAGTCACTTCTTTGGCAATTTCTTGGATATAGTATACCAAAAATCATCGCTGTAGGAAGGATGCCGGCTATGTTAGGCCTTCCCAGGCGGTCACGTCTGCGGAAAATACTTCGTCGCGACAGCTACGGCTATGCTGGTGTTCAACGACAAGAGTGCAAATTGCGGCATCCTGTTGGTGCAGAAGGTCGTGTTATTCATATCCGCTGATCTCCGGCACGTCATGTAATTGCTGGCCGATACTCATCTCGGTAAAGAATCTTCTTGCGCGCTCTGTTATTGCGTTTCTCGCTGACATCGATGCTGAACTGCTGCCCGCGCGAGCTGTGTTGCGCGGGCAGCGGCGATTTCGGCTTTTGCGGTGGTGGTTCAAGGAATGCGCCGCCACGCCGGCGGCGCTTGCGTCAGCTGAAGTAGCGCGGCGGCAGTCTGACGGGATCGTCGTCGAGGCGCTCATACATGGCCGCGATGTCGAAGAGGCGGTTTTCGGTCCCGTGTCCTCCGACGATCTGCAGCCCCAGCGGCATGCCGTTGCCGGCCTTGCCGAAGGGAAAGGCGAGCGCCGGGTGGCCGGTCAGGTTGGCCAGGATGTTGGGGATCGGTTCCTCGAGGAAGTAGAACTTGTCGACTGTCTTGAGCGGTCCCGCCGGTGCGAGCGCGCCGGGCAGCAGGATCGCGTCGATGGTGGCGAGGCTGGCGTCGATCTGCCTGCGAAGCACCTCGCGCAGCGTCCGTGCCGCGATGACGTCGGCGGCAGCGAGGCTCTCGCCGACAAGTGCGCGGCCACGGAACATTTCGCCGAAGGCGGAGAAGGTGCCGCGCACTTCGGCGCCGTAATGTGCCGCGATCTCGGCCATCATCACCACGGCGCCGGGCGCGTGGAAGGTTTCGAGCGGCGGCAGGTCGAGTTCGACGATCTCGCCGCCATTTCGGGCAAACAGGTCGAGCGCGTTTTGCATCGCCGTTGCCATTTCGGGGCGCAGGCTGCCGCCCAACCCCCATGCACAGGCGGAGATGCCGAGGCGCATGCCGGCAAATGACGGCACCTTGCCCGTGAGCATCGGCCTGTTTTCGGTCTCCGACATCGCGGCATAGAGCCTGCGGCAGTCGTCGACACGCGCGGCGATCGGACCGCAATGGTCCATAGAATGCGCCAGCGTATCGATCCCGTCCACGGGAACGACGCCGAAGCCCGGCTTGAATCCGACCATGCCGCACATGGTGGCCGGTAGTCGGATGGAGCCGGCGGTGTCGGTCGCCACCGATCCCAGGCACAGCCCGCCGGCGACCGTGACACCCGACCCGCTCGACGAGCCGCCCGGGAACATCTCCGGACACCACGGATTGCGCGCCGGCGGAAACGGCAGGTCGAAGGACGGGCCGCCGAAGGCCAGTTCGTGGCAATTGGCTTTGCCGATGATGATCGCGCCGGCATCGGCGAGCCGGCGCACGACGGGTGCATCCTGCTTCGGCCTGCGGTCGAGCCGCGAATGCGAAGCGCCGGTGTTGGGCATGCCGGCAACCTCGACGATGTCCTTGACCGAAATGGGCACGCCCGCCAGCGGGCCGACCGTCTCACCGGCGG
>NZ_JBFUKO010000811.1:0-2063 GCF_056400805.1 Aminobacter sp. P4_H6_2 | reverse complement strand
CGGATTCGCCGAACAGCGGCCCGAAATTGACATTGGTGACCATGGTTTCGGCAGCGGCGATGACGACTGCGCCGACGGCGRCACCAAGCGCATTGCCGAGCCCGCCCAGGATGGCGGCGGCAAACACCGGCAGCAGCATGTCGAGGCCGAGCTGGGCGCTCATCTCACCCTTGACCGACAGACCGATACCGCCGAGTGCCGCCATCACGCCCGAAAGGAAGACGACGGTGTTGGTGACCTTGCGCGTGTCGATGCCGGTGGCGCTGGCGAGCACCGAATTGGTGGCGGTGGCGCGCATGCAGCGGCCGAGGTCGGTGCGGAAGAGGATGAGCGCGAAGACCATGATGGCGAGCGCGCTGATGCCTACCGACATCAGCTGATGCTCGGTCAGCCGTGCACCCAAGAAACGCAGTGGCGGGTTGATCTCCAGCTCGAAGCGCTTGGGCCTGGGGCCGGCGGTGACCAGGAAGATCGCCGAAAACACCATGGACAGCGCCAGCGAGCCGATCATGGCGATGGCCGAGCCGGCGCGTAGCAGGCGCTCGAAAACAACGACGTTGAGCACAACCGCGATGATGCCGACAAGGGCGCAAGCGGCGATGGCCGCAACCACCAGCGGCAGGCCAGCCATCTGCAGGCCAAGCGCCAAAAGCGCACCGGTCGTCGCATATTGCACAAGCGCTACATTGGGAAAGCGGATCAGCGAATAGACGCTGCTCAACCCTATGGCGATCAGCGCCAGGTCGACCGCGCGGATCAGGACGTCGACGACAAACTGGACCATGCTCTTTTCTCGTAAGGGGACTTCATCACACAGCGGCTGCGCTGGTGCGGAAAGGCAGGCCGGACGCCAGTTCCGGCCTGCCGAGAGGATGAGGGTCGAGACCCTAGCGTTGCTGGACGCCGTCCTCGATCTTCAGCTTGAGATAGGGCTGCTTGGAACGCTGGCGGTCGGCATCGAAGGTGATGTCGCCGGTGGCGCCCTTGTAGCCGTTGCCGATCTCTTTCAGCGCGGCACTGATCGCCTTGGGCTCGGCAGAGCCGGCCTTTTCGATGGCGGCAGCGGCCATCATGACGGCGTCGTAGCCATAGCCGTTGAAGCTGGTCTTGAAGGGCTCGTTGTACTTGGCCTTGTAGGCGGTTTCATAAGCCGCGCCATCGGGGCCGATGTAGTTCAGATCGAGACCATACTGGCCCTGGACGAATTTCGGGTCGGCGTCGGAGGTGCACATCGACAGGTAGATGGCGTACCAGGGCGTTGAGTTGATGCCGAGCTCGAAGGACTCGCGGTTGATGGTCGCGGCTTCCTTGCCATAGGCCGAATAGACATAGACGTCGGGCTCGCTGCGCTCCATCTGCTGCAGTTCGCGGCGATAGGTGGTCTGGCCCTCGGTGTACATCACGGTGGTGACGACTTCGCCGCCAAGTGCCGCAAATGCCTTCTKGAACTGCTCGGCGACGCCCTGGCCGTAGGCGTTGTTCGGCACGATCACCGCCGCCTTCTTCCACTTGTTGTCGACCACGTCCTGGGCAGCGAAGCCCGAGGATACGTTGTCGAGGCCGATCAGCGAGAACGAGCCGTCGCCGAGGCCGCGGATCTTGCCGCTGGACGAGCCGATGTTGAGATGCACGCGGCCTTCCTGGACCAGATACTGGCCGACCGGGATGGTGATGCCGGAGGAGTATTCGCCRATCACCACCGGCACGTTGTCGACGGTGACGAGTTTCTTGGCGGCGTCGAGCGCGGATGGCGCGCGGCCACCGGAATCCTCGATGATGACGCGCAGCTTCTTGCCGCCGAGCACGCCACCCTTCTCGTTGATCTTGTCGACGGCAAGCTCGATGCCGCGGCGCTGGTCGTCGCCGAGCGTCGCGCTCGCGCCAGACAGCGGCACCACGGCGCCAAGGACGACTTCCTGGGCCAATGCAGGCAGGCTGCTCAGCGCAAGACAAGCGGCAGCCAGTAGGGCTTTGTGCATTTTCATCTCCATTTGTTTCGTTGTCGGCCGGGCCGCTACGTGGCGCCCGATCCCCTCTTTATTGCGAACATGTAGACACAGAAT
>NZ_JBFUKO010000810.1:0-2065 GCF_056400805.1 Aminobacter sp. P4_H6_2 | reverse complement strand
GCTCGAGACCGCCAACCTGCTGGCCAAGCTGCCGGCTGGTACCGGCCCCAACTGCGCGCTCTATTCGGTTTCGGGGGGCTCGACGACGCTGATGGCCGAGTTGGCCGACAGCTATGGCGTGAGCTTCCCCGACCTGTCGCCGGCGACAGTTGAGAAGCTTTACACCTACCTGCCCAGCTACGTCACCGTCTCCAATCCGATCGACAATGGCGGCGGCTTTGTCATCTCTGCTCCGCAGCAGCAGCGTGTCGATGTGCTCGAAACAATCGCCGCCGACCCCAACGTCGACGTCATCGTTGTCGGGCTGACCGCGGCCCTTGGCCTCCTGTCCGACAGTTTTGCCGCCGACGTGCTGGCTTTTGCGCCCCATTCGCCCAAGCCCATCGTGGCGGTATGGGGATCGATGCTGACAGACAGCCCCGGATATCGTGATCTGGTCAAGTCTGGCGTGCCGATCTTCCGCTCGTTCCGCAAATGCTTCCGCGCCATGCGCGCGCGGGCCGACTACGAGGCTGCGAAGGGGGCGTTCCGCCGCCGCCTCTGGGGTGCAACGGCATTGTCGGTCAGCCAGCACAATGCACTGCAGCATAATGGGGTTCTCGATAGCGCACAGGCCGCCGCCCTGCTCGACGGCGCCGGAATCGGCCGTGCTCGCGAGCGTCTTGTCACCTCGTCCACAGAAGCTGCAGAAGCGCTTACGGCTTGGGGAGGGCGCGTGGTCATGAAGCTCGCCTCGCCCGACATCGCCCACAAATCTGATGCAGGATTGGTGCAGCTCGACATCGCCGACGTCACGACCGCCGCAAGAGTCTATGACGGCCTGGTTGCGACGGCGAAGAACCATTTTCCGGCGGCTCGGATCGAAGGCGTGTTGATGCAGGAACAGATCGGCGCGGGAGTCGAGATGATCGTGGGACTGACGCAGGATCCCGACCTCGGCCCAACCATCACCGTTGGCGCCGGAGGCATCTATGCCGAAATTTTGAAGGATGCCGCAACGCGCCCACTGCCTGTCGACAAGGAAGACATTCGCGAAATGATCGCCAGCCTCAGGCTTTCGCCGCTGCTCGACGGCGCTCGTGGCGCGCCGCCTTCGGACAAGGATGCGCTTGTCGAGTTGGTTTTCAATCTCGCGGAACTGGGACTTGCTGCCGGTTCGCGTATTGCCGAGCTGGACCTAAATCCAGTTATCGTGCTGCCGGACCGAGCTGTGGCTGTCGATGCGCTTGTTGTCGCCAAGCGACCATCGGCATAGCTGGGCGTTGGTGCACGGATCATTCAACGGTTGAGCTGTAAGCAGTTGAGACCGCAATCACTGTGATCCCAGGCCATGCCCCATAAACATAACGCCGCCCGCCGTCATCGCATCGGCAAGATGAAATTCAAGGTGACGAATTGGGCGGAATATGAGGCGGGCCTACGCCGGCGCGGCAGATTGACCCTATGGATGACACCGGAAGCGCTGGACGGATGGCAATCCCCTCGCCGCAAGACACGGGGTGGCCAACCACGATATTCCGATCTGGCAGTTGAGACTACCTTGACGCTGGGGTTGGTGTTTGGACTGCGACTGCGCCAGACTGAAGGATTGCTGGGTTCGGTGCTTGCGTTGATGGGACTGGAAATACCCGTTCCCGATCATACGACGCTCAGCCGTCGGGCAAGAACGTGGGAGTCGGCTGCCAGATGCAATGATAAGGAGCCCGTCCCGAACGGCCCAGTTCATGTGCTCGTCGACAGCACCGGACTACAGATTTACGGCGCCGGCCAATGGCTGAAAGAAAGGCATGGAACCAAGTCCCGTCGTGGGTGGCGTAAGCTGCATCTGGCTCTCGATGCCGATAGCGGCGAGATTATTGCTCATTCCCTGACGGATCAGGCAGCTGGCGATATTTCGCAGGTGGAACCCTTGCTCAACCAGATCAGTCACGAGATCGATCAGTTCACTGCCGATGGCGCCTATTATGGTGATCCAACTTATGACGCCGTTATGCGTCACAGCGCCGAAGCTCGGATTGTCGTTCCACCACGCTCGAACGCGGCGGGGCGGGCTGAGACCGAAGCC
>NZ_JBFUKO010000809.1:0-2106 GCF_056400805.1 Aminobacter sp. P4_H6_2 | reverse complement strand
GCCTGCAACCTCTTCGACCGCGTCGATGTCGATGGCGGCAAAGCGCCCCCAGGCAAATGCGCGCTTGTTGAGATCGACTGCAGCTCCATTCGCTTCGATCGCAGCCTCGAAAGCCCCTGCCGACAACGGTAGTAACCCCTTTTGCCAAGCATAGCCGACGATAAGGGTGTTTGCGGCGACATTGTTGCCAAACAATCCCTCGGCAATGCGCGTTGCGCTAAGAAGAAACCCGCTCTCGCCTGCACGGCCCAGGAGAGTGTCGATCATTCGTTTGGTTGGAAGCGTGGCATCGCGATCGGTCACGATATCGGCGGTGGGCGTTTCGTCGCTATTGAGGACAACAGCGCCGCGTCCGCCCGCGAACTTGCGCAAGGAATCCGCACTGCTTGCGACCAGTGCGTCGGTTCCCAGAAGTAAGTCGGTTTCTCCCGCGCCTATCCGAACGGCATGGATGGGGTGCCCATTTGCTGCGATCCGTACTTGGCTGACCACTGCACCATTCTTTTGAGCAAGGCCTGTGAAGTCGAGGACAGTGGCGCTCAAACCATCCAGATGTGCGGCGGTGGCAAGAAGCGCGCCAGTCGTTAGAACGCCAAGGCCGCCGATACCGGCCACATAGATATTGTAGACTCCCGCAAGAACCACCGGTTCAGGCTCAGGCAGTGCGCCGAAACGATCAGCTTCGAACTCCTTGATCCGGGCTGCATTTGGCTTGCGGATCTGCGGACCGTCAATTTCGACGAAGCTGGGACAAAAACCCTTCACGCAGGAGAAGTCCATATTGCAAGCCGATTGGTTGATCCGGCGTTTCGTGCCTAAGACTGTTGGCAATGGCTCAACCGCAATGCAGTTTGATTGGACCGAGCAATCCCCGCAGCCCTCACAGACGCGGGGATTTATGAAGAGCCTACGGTTGGGGTCAGGAGAAGTCCTGCGCTTGCGTCGGMGGCGCTTTTCAGCGGCGCACGTTTGCTCGTAGACGATGGCGGTAACACCTGGCRTGTCGCGCAGGTCGCGCTGAACCAGGTTCATCTCGTCGCGGTGGTGGATCCGAACGTTGTCCGGTATGGTCGAGCTACGCCATTTTGCTGGATCGTCGCTCACCATTCGCACGTCCGCAACGCCTTCGGCGAGGAGCTGGGCCACGACCCTGAGAGGATTGATCGCCCCCTCCGCTGGCTGGCCGCCTGTCATCGCGACAGCGTCATTGTAGAGAATCTTGAACGTTATGTTTGCCTTTGCCGCCACGGCAGCGCGTACGGATAGCAGACCGCTGTGCTGATAGGTGCCATCGCCCAGATTCTGGAAAATGTGAGTAGTCTCGGAGAAGGGGGCCGCCCCCACCCACTGCATACCCTCTCCACCCATCTGGCTGAACGTATCGGTCTTGAGCTTGGGCTGCGACAACGCCATGACGTGGCATCCAATGCCTCCACCGGAGATCGATCCCGCGGGCGTCTTGGTCGAAGTGTTGTGCGGGCAGCCTGAACAAAAGAAAGGCTTGCGGGCGGGGAATGGCACGACTTCGCCGCGCTGTCTGTCATGCAGCATCCGCTCAAGACGGCTGGCAAGGTTGATTGGTTCCGCGTCATCGAAACGACCGACGAACGCCTGTGCCACCATCGCAGGCGTGAATTCCAAGATGACAGGCAACAGCGCGCGGCCCTGTTCGTCCGTCTTGCCGGTCACGCGGATGCGTTTGCCCACCCGATTGAAGAGCGCCGATTTGATTTGCGCTTCGACAGTCCCGACCTTCTCCTCTACGACGAAAATTTCATCGACATCGCCAGCGAAGGCAAGCAAAGGGTCGCTCGCTAGGGGCCAACTCATCCCCACCTTGTAGATGGAGACGCCGAGCGCGCGCGCCTCCTCCTCACCGATGTCGAGATCAGCAAGAGCTTGCATGAGATCCTGATGGGCTTTGCCGACGGTGACTATGCACAGCCTTTTGACCGGACTTTCGAGTATGGCGCGATCGATCCGGTTGGCCGCAGCCCATCCGATCGCCGCAGGCAAGCGCTCTTCGATCATCCTGCGCTCATACTCCGCGCGCTCGGCTGGCCAAGCTATGCTTGGATCCCAGTTGATACCGTGCGCGGGAACGAG
>NZ_JBFUKO010000808.1:0-2110 GCF_056400805.1 Aminobacter sp. P4_H6_2 | reverse complement strand
AGAACCTCGACGATCTGCTCACGCCGAACCGCATTTTCAAGCAGCGCAACGTCGATATCGGCGTGGTTTCGCTCGACGACGCCTGGGCCTGGGGGTTTTCGGGTGTGATGGTGCGCGGTTCGGGCGCTGCCTGGGATCTGCGCAAGAGCCAGCCTTACGAGTGCTATTCCGAGATGGAATTCGACATTCCGATCGGCAAGAACGGCGACTGCTACGACCGCTACCTGATCCGCATGGAAGAGATGCGCCAGTCGGCGAAGATCATGCGCCAGTGCGTCGATCTGCTGCTCGGCAAGGAAAGCGTCGGTCCTGTTTCGAACATGGACGGCAAGGTGGTTCCGCCGAAGCGTCAGGCGATGAAGCGCTCGATGGAATCGCTGATCCATCACTTCAAGCTCTACACCGAAGGCTACCGCGTGCCGGCAGGCGAGGTTTATGCGGCTGTCGAAGCGCCCAAGGGCGAATTCGGCGTCTTCCTCGTCTCCGACGGCACCAACAAACCATACCGCTGCAAGCTGCGCGCACCAGGTTTCGCCCATCTCCAGGCGATGGATTTCCTGTGCCGTGGCCACATGCTGGCGGATATCTCAGCCGTTCTCGGCTCCCTCGACATCGTGTTTGGTGAGGTCGACCGCTAAATGTCAGTCCGCCGTCTCGCAGAAGCCAGCGTCCAGCCAGCGTCATTCGCCTTCAACAAGGCGATGACCGCGCAGGCCAAGACCTGGATCAACAAGTACCCCAAGGGCCGCGAACAGTCGGCCGTCATCCCGTTGTTGATGCTCGCGCAAGAGCAGGACGGCTGGGTGACGAAGGCCGCCATCGAGCATGTCGCTGACATGCTGGCGATGCCCTATATCCGCGCGCTGGAAGTGGCGACGTTTTACACCCAGTTCCAGCTCAAGCCGGTGGGCACGCGCGCTCACATTCAAGTGTGCGGCACCACGCCCTGCATGCTGCGCGGCTCGGAAGAGCTGATGGATGTGTGCCGCTCCAAGATCCATCACGATCAGTTCCACACCAACGAGGCGGGAACGCTGTCGTGGGAAGAGGTCGAGTGCCTTGGCGCTTGCGTCAACGCGCCGATGGTCATGATCTTCAAGGACACCTACGAGGACCTGACGCCGGAACGGCTGGCCGAGATCATCGACCAGTTCGAGGTGGGCAAGGGCGAGCAGGTCAAGACGGGCCCGCAGACCGGCCGCGTGTTCTCCGCGCCGCTGACCGGGTTCACCTCGCTCACGGACGAGAAGGGTGTGCTCAAGACCACCCGCGACAAGGATGCCAAGGCTGCTTCCAAGGCCGCGAAGGCTGGCGGCGAGCCGGTGAAGGCCGAGGCGCCGAAGCCTGCCGCTGTTGCTGCCGTGCCGGCCAAGGCTGATGCCGCGCCGGTCAAGCCATCGCTGGAAGACAAGAACCGTCCGGCTGGCATCGCCAAGCCGGCTGCCGTCGACGACCTCAAGCTGATCTCGGGCGTCGGTCCGAAGATCGAGGGCACCTTGCACGAACTCGGCATCTTTACCTTCGCCCAGGTGGCGTCGTGGAAGAAGGCGGAGCGCGAGTGGGTCGACGGCTATCTGAGCTTTCATGGTCGCATCGAACGTGACGACTGGGTCAAGCAGGCCAAGGCGCTCGCCAAGGGCGGTGAGGCCGAATACATCCGCGTCTTCGGCAAGAAGCCGGTCTGAGGAGCAAGAACATGCTTGAAGACAAGGACCGCATTTTCACCAACATCTACGGCCGCTTCGACCAGTCGCTGGCTGGTGCGATGTCGCGTGGCGCCTGGGATGGCACTGCCGGCATCATCGAGAAGGGCCGCGAGTGGATCATCAACGAGATGAAGGCATCGGGGCTGCGCGGCCGTGGCGGCGCCGGCTTCCCGACCGGTCTCAAATGGTCGTTCATGCCCAAGCAGAACGCCGACGGCCGTCCGTCCTATCTCGTCATCAATGCCGATGAATCCGAGCCGGGCACCTGCAAGGACCGCGATATCCTGCGCCATGACCCGCATACGCTGGTCGAGGGCTGCCTGCTTGCCGGTTTCGCCATGGGTGCCGTTGCGGCCTACATCTATGTGCGTGGCGAGTTCATCCGTGAGCGCGAAGCATTGCAG
>NZ_JBFUKO010000807.1:0-2136 GCF_056400805.1 Aminobacter sp. P4_H6_2 | reverse complement strand
ATCACAACCCACTTGCTGTGGGTGCCGGGCATGCACACGAGCCGGCGCGCAATCCCCTTGCCAAGGCCCAGCAGCTGGGTCTCCTCGCCGCGCATCACTTCGGGCGCAAGCGGGTCGCGCTGGGCGATGCCGGGAAGGATGCGGATATCGGCAAAACCGTTCGRCACGCTGACGGCGCAGGCCGCGAAATCGGCCAGCCGGGTCGGCGCGTCGACGTAGGGCGCCTCGACCCAGCCCTGGCGCGCGCCCGCCATGCCGCAGATCAGAATGGGCAGGCCCACCGGCGCCTCCATCGCGGCGAGGTGTGCGCGCAACACCGGTTCGAAACCCGACGTCACGCAATGCGTCATGCCTTCGCGCCCGCGGCTTTCGGCCAGCACGCTTTCGTCGCGTGCCACAAGCCAGGCGCGGAAGCTTGTCGTGCCCCAGTCGACGATCACGCAGAAAGCTTCTTGTGACGCACTCATGTTCGGCCCCTCTGGCATGTCCTTGGGAAATACATGGCGGCCATCACTGGGTCATCCAGCGCAGCGGCTCCATCACGATCTCGGGGAACAGGACGAGCAGGAACAGCACCGCGGTTTCGGCCAGCAGAAACGGCCAAATTCCTTTCATCAGATTGCCCATGCGCATCTGTCCGACGCCGCAGACGACGTTGAGAACGGTGCCGACCGGCGGCGTGATCAGGCCGATGGCGTTGTTCATGATGAACAGCACCCCGAAATAGACCGGATCGATGCCCGCCTGCTTGAGCACCGGCACCAGCACCGGCGTCAGGATCAGGRTGGTCGGGGCGAAGTCGAGCGCCGAGCCTACGATCAGCACCAGGACCATCAGCACCAGGATGAGCAGCGTCTTGTTGTCCATGATAGGCTGCAAGAGCTCGACCATCTGCGCCGGCATGTTGGCCGCCGCGATCAGCCATGCGGACACCGAAGCCGCGGCGACGAGGAACATCACGACCGCAGTGGTCTTGGCGGCATTGAGCATGAGGCCGTAGAGCTGGCTGAACTTCAGCTCCCGGTTGACGAAAAGCCCGATGACCAGCGAGTAGGCTGCCGCAATGACGGCGGCTTCGGTCGGCGTGAAGAAGCCGAACTTCAGGCCGCCGATAATGATCACAGGTAACATCAGGCCCCAGAAGCTCTCGACCGTCAGGCGAAGCCGTTCGCGGATGGGCTGCCTGGGCGCGACCTCGATCTTGTCCTTTCGCGCCACGAACATCCACGTCAGCATCAGCGACAGCCCCATCAGGATGCCGGGCACGATGCCTGCGATGAAAAGCTTGGTGATCGAGACCTGGGCTGCGACGCCATACAGGATCATGCCGATCGAAGGCGGGATGATGGGCGCGATGATGCCGCCGGCGGCGATCAGGCCGCCCGAGCGGTAGGGGTTGTAGCCGGYCTGCCGCATCATCGGCAAAAGCACGGCGGCCAGTGCCGCGGTGTCGGCCACCGCCGAACCCGACAGCGATGCCATGACGACGGCGGCGCCGATCGCCACGAAGCCGAGGCCACCGCGCAGATGGCCGACCCAGGCCATCGCCAYGTGGATGATGCGCCGGGTGATGCCGCCGGCGTTCATGAACTCGCCGGCCAGCATGAAGAACGGCACGGCGAGAAGGGGGAAGCTGTTGGCGCCGTCCCACATGTTCTGCACGACGATCTGCGGATCGGTCATGCCCATGTGGAACATCAGAGCGAGGCCGGAGACGATGAGGGCCATTGCGACCGGCATGCCGATCGCCATCGCTGCAAGCAGGGAGACGACGAAGATAAGAATGGTCATGGCTTGCGCACCGCCTCAACGGTTGAATCGACTTCGTGCATGCCCTCTTCCTCGACCTGGATGAGTTCGTCGTCGCGGACCTTGCCGCGTGCGAAACGAACCAGATTGTGGAGGCAGAGAGCCGCCATCAGCGCACCGGTGAAGGAGGTGACGCCGTAGACCCAGCTCATCGGCAGCTGCATGACGGTGGAAACGGTGGTGGCGTTGATCTCGTGCTGCATGAAAGTGCCGACGAAGATGTAGACGCTGCACACGAAGATCAGGATCTGGGAAATCATCCAGCACAGCCGCCGCCATCTGACGGGCAGCGCGAGCACGACGGTGTCGACGCCAAGGTGCCGGTTC
>NZ_JBFUKO010000806.1:0-2139 GCF_056400805.1 Aminobacter sp. P4_H6_2 | reverse complement strand
GAAGCACTTTAGCCGGGTCGCGCTCGCGGCCAACTTCCTCGCTCGATCAAGGCGGCGACCGACCTGTGAGCCAAGTATAGACGCCAAGCAGCCATCCGGCGCTCCCAACGACACCTAAGCCGATCTTGAGAAGGTAACGCCCAGCGGTGCCGGCACCCTGTGCCTGCGTTCGCAGGTTAACCACGTCGTCGGTCACGGCCTGCATGCTTGTCTGGCTGTGCTTCACCGCGATCACGTCAGCCTCAACCCTTGTGAGCCGGTGGCCGAACTCGTCAAGCCGGCGATGAACACCCGCCCGGCTTTCGTCGGCACGGTCCATGCGATCAAGGATCGCCTCAAGCTGACCTTCCATTCGCCCCAACATCATGTCTATGCTGCGCTCRCTCACTTGCGGCTTTCCTTCCCGTGCCGAGCGCACTCGCTCTTGGTCCATACGCCGCCGGCGCAAAGACCCGCCGCCGTCTCGTYGATGCCCGCCTGGTCGGCAGGCGTCTTGCCCTGTGCGCCGATCAGCGAGGTGCCGACYACAGCCCGCAGCCCGTCAATGCTGGCAGGCGCCGGCTTCGAAGTCGAACAGCCCGCCAATGCCAGTGCAGCGGCGAAACTCAGCGCGCCATTTCTCAGCTGCGTTGCCCGCATCGTCATTCTCCTTGGTGATCTGTGCGGCAAAGCGCGCTTGTTCGATTGAGCGGCCATAGCGATAGGCTGCGCTATGGCTCCAGATGAGGCCACCCATGACGATGGCGGCGGCTGCGGCGATCAGAGCCGCCCTCATTCGCCGAACTCCGCCTTGAGCCCCTTCACCGCCTTGAACAGATCGTTCCGGCGCTTGATGCCGTAGATGGCGAAGGCGACGATGACGGCGACAATCGCGAGCTGGACGCGCCAGTCGAGATTGCCGAAAGCCGCCAGCGGCGCACCGATGGCAGTCAGCAGCCAGGTCCAGAAGGTCTTGCTCTTGGTGGTTGGTGTTTCGAGTTCGCCCGGGTCGGCCACGACGGGCTTCTCAACCACGATTGGCTTTTGAACGGCGACAGGCCCGGGATCTGGGACATGGTTGCCGGCGGCTTTCACCCGATCAAGCAGTGCCTCGACCGTTTCGGGCTTCGTGCCAACCTTGTTGAAGCCGTCGCCCAGATAGTAGCTATCGCCGCGCTTAATCTGGCGATGGGCGCCCTTGCAGGCTGCAAGAACGGGGAAGCTGGCCCATTCCTGCGCCAGCCGCTTGCCGAACTCGGTGCGATCGATCTTGCCGGCCATGAAGGCTTCGTAGCCACGGCGCTTCAGCAGGTGGAAGGCAAGCCGGTCCTGGAAGTCGGAATTGAAGACCTGGGCGCCGGACAGGTGCAATTCCTTCGACAAATCGATCAGCGTCGCTCGCATGAACTGCGGGGCACCAGCGGCCGACGACGCCTTGTCGGAGCCGAACTTCTTGGCCCACGCCTTCGTCGACCACGTTTTCTGCGCGTCGATCAGCTCGCCCAGCGTCATCTTGGTGATCGGCTTGGCAAGGCCTGTCTGGCGATTGCCGAAGATGGTCTCGTAGCACTCAGGCGGGGCCTTGCCGGCGTCTGTTCGATAAATGAAGTCGAGCAGAAGCGCCGCTCCGGTGGGAACGGTCTTGTCCATGGAACTAATCCTTTGATTTTGGGTTGTGTGCGCCAAAGGAGGCGCGGGCCATTGGCCTATGGAGAAAGCCACCCTACCCGCGGCAAGCCGATGACTATCGACGACACTGTTTTCGTCGTGGCGCTCGTCGCCGTGGCCAGTGCCATATTGTGGTTGGTTGGCCTGTAGCGAGGTATCAAATGAACTGGGCCGACTGGCTTTTTGTCGCCGTCAAATTTGCCACGGCGAGCGCCATTCTGTGGCAACTTGGGTTTTAGGAAGCGCGCCGGAGTGCTGATCGACTCAGGTATTGGCCGGCCAGTCTGTATTGATGTCGACCAGGTCGAGCGCAGCCTCGTCACCAGCCGCCGCAATCTCGGCCGCCAGCTCTTCTTCGCGTGAAAAGCATGCTTGGACGTGGAAGAACACCGCGTCACCTATTGCGATCATCGTCGCGGCATCGAGCGTCACCCACCCACCGAGGCCCTTGAATTTGATGATCGTAGTGGGGTGGCGGATGGCTCCGGCTCC
>NZ_JBFUKO010000805.1:0-2142 GCF_056400805.1 Aminobacter sp. P4_H6_2 | reverse complement strand
AGCCAACCTACAAGGCCGTCGCCAACCATAGCGGCAGTGCAGCGATCGTCATACCGCCGCGTGCAAACGCAATCGAGCGGGCAGATACCGAACCTCTCAGCCAGCGGGACCGGCATATCGCGGCGATCAACATAGACGGCCGGATGAAATGGCAGGCTGCGACCAGCTACGGCAAGCGCTCGCTCGTTGAGACCGCGATCGGCCGCTACAAATCCATCATCGGTCGCCGACTGCGGGCAAGATCGTTCCAGACCCAGCAAACGGAAGTCGCCATTGGTTGTGCCGCCCTCAATCGAATGTTGACATGCGCGCGCCCGAAGTCTGTCGGCTACAAGGCGGCCACCGCATAGCCAACGGCATCAAAGATTGAAATCCGTCAGCACCCCGATCAATGCACCAAGGCCGATGTAGACCATTTCTGAGCATGAGAAATAGTTCACGCTGCCTCAGATCAGGATTGAACACAATTATTGTCGATTATCCTGTTGAAGAATTGTCGGCAATTTGATTGGATCACTTTGTTGAAGAGGGAGAGGTCGGCGGTGCATCCGCCAGAACCGCAATGGGAGGACTAAAATGGTAATGTTCCGAAGGGCATGCCGCATGGCGGCGGCTGCCGCTTTGCTACTCGGCTCGTCCGCCGTGGCGGCGCAGGCTGCGTCTACATTGGAGACGGTCAAGGCGCGCGGCAAACTGATCTGTGGCGTTTCGATGGGCACCACCGGCTTTGCCCTCGCCGACGCGCAGGGCAAGTTCGCCGGTTTCGACGTGGATGTCTGTCGCGCCGTCGCCTCAGCCGTATTCGGCGACCCGAACAAGGTCGACTTCGTGATGACCAACATCAACACGCGCTTCCAGGTGCTGCAGTCTGGCGAAATCGACATTCTTTCGCGCCAGACGACAATGACCTACTCGCGCGAGGCATCGCTCGGGATCGATTTCGGACCTGCTGTCTTTTACGATGGCCAGGGTCTGATGGTCGCGAAAAGCCTCGGTATAGCGAGCGCCAAGGACCTTGATGGCGCAGCCGTCTGTACACTGCCAGGCACCACGACCGCGCAGAATCTGGCCGACTTCTTCCGAGCTACGGGCAAGAAGTTCGAGCTGGTAGTTTTCGAAAACCCTGATGAAAACAATAATGCCTTCTTCTCGGGCCGCTGCGATGCGGTGTCGTCCGATCGCTCGGACCTTGCCTCCATTCGCGCAGCCTCGAAAAGTCCAGATGACTACGTGATCTTGCCGGAGACCATCTCGAAGGAGCCGCTGGCGCCGGCGGTGCGCCAGAATGATTCCAACTGGCGTGACATCGTGTCGTGGTCGGCGTGGATGCTCATGGCTGCTGAAGAAAAGGGCATCACCCAGGCCAACGTGGAGGAGCAGMTCAAGAGCGAGGATCCGGAGATCCTGCGGATGCTCGGCGTCACCGACGAACTCGGTCCGATGCTCGGCCTGGACAAGGCGTGGGGCTACAACATCGTCAAGCATGTTGGAAACTATGCCGAGGTCTTCGACCGCAACCTYGGAGAAAAGACGGCTCTCGGTCTGAGCCGCGGACCGAACACGTTGTGGAACAATGGCGGTCTGCTTTATCCGCCTCCGTTCAGGTGAGGTTTTGACGCGATACGGCGCATGTCTGCGTGACATGCGCCGTGTTTCTGGAACAGACCTCTCTGAGGACGGCCGGTTTGTCGCCCACAATCCTTCTAAGAGACCGGCGCGTACGCGAGCTGGCATACCAGGTCGCATGTGTCGCGGCTGTTGTCGCCTGTGGCTGGTATCTGCTTCACAACGCGCTAGGCAATCTCGCCCAGCAAGACATTGCCACCGGGTTCGGTTATCTCGGCCGCGAAGCCGGCTTCATCATCAGCGAAACGCCGATTGCRTATGAACCGAGCGACAGCTATGCGCGGGCGGTGCTGGTCGGCCTGCTCAATACGGTGAAAGTATCGCTGCTGGCGATCGTGCTGGGAACAATCATCGGCACGCTTGTCGGCATTGCGCGGTTGTCGCGTAACCCACTGCTTTCAYGACTCATGCTGGTTTATGTCGAAGCGCTGCGCAATGTACCGCTGCTGCTTTATCTCTTCCTCTGGTATTCGGCGATCATCTTCACGCCTCTGGTATTCGGCGATCATCTTCACG
>NZ_JBFUKO010000804.1:0-2142 GCF_056400805.1 Aminobacter sp. P4_H6_2 | reverse complement strand
ATACTGCGTTGACTGAACGGCTCCTGGACATCGCCTGCAGGGATGGCACCCGAAGGAGTCATCCTATAGTCTGATGATCCCAGCCTGCTTCTTTACACGCTGCGTGCCGTGGCACGCGACCGTATCTGCATTCCGTATTTCGACGTCTCGAAAATCAACGAAACGCCGCTATCCCAGTTGACGGCATGGGAGCGCGAATTATTGGCAGTATTGGCGGATGGCTGGACCAATTCACAGATTGCGGCGCGCAGGGGGATTTCCGAAAACACCGTAAAGTACCATCTCAAGAAACTGTACAACAAGCTCGAGGCCCGCAATTGAGCAATGGCGGAAGCTGGCACGGTACTTTCGTAACGGTAGACGCTCAAAAGGGCGTTGTCGTAGCAGGTGTTGCTGCCGTGCTGACGATCTGGACGGGCTGTTGTTGCGCTGGCGCGAGCCGGGCATCTCGCAACCACTATGCCTACTCTAGGTCGTTTGCCGAATGCCCGCTTCAGCCCAAATGTGCTTCGACAGCGGACCGGCAGATTTCGGCCGGGGCCGCCTGGGTGCCCATGCGATAGCTCTCGGCACTGCGCAACGGTTCCGCGTCATCCTGTCGGTAACCCCATCTCAATGATGGGCGTGTAACACCAACCGATGTTCTGGAATTACCTCCGAAAAGCGCTCGTGACGACTGTGCTGTGCTTCATTATGCTTGCGCCTTTAGACGCGGCAGCCCTTGGCGCGGCTGAATCGATGGACATTCGCAGTTCCTGCTGGACGTCCACAAGTTTGTCGGAAGAGTTGGTCACTGCCGTCCACTCGCCCGGGCGCTGGACCTGCGGAGATCGGATCTATTCGCTCGAAGGCGAGCGGACGCTGCTGCGCTTTGAAATCGGTCCGAAAGATGCCCTCCCTCAATATCTCTTTTCAAGACGTAGTGCGCTCGCGGCTGTGCATCTGCTGGCGATCGACCGAGACGGCGCAATCCGTCAGACCTCTTTCTCGGCGGGTGAGCTTCTTAGCGCTCTGCATGGCGGGTATTTCAAGGCCGCTCTGCCAGGTGTGACCCGCGACACGCTGCAGGTCGTAGTTGCATTCGATTTGCCGAGCCATCAGATGACGCTAGAGAGAGCCTATTTGTCACCGTCTGACATCGCTCTCGGCCCAGACCTTGTGCAGTCTCTAATTCTCCTGGCAACCCTTGCCGGAATGCTCTCCATGCCGCTCATCTTCAATGCGGCCTTCTACCGGATCCTGCGCGAGCCATTCGTGCTTTGGCATTCCATGCTCACGATCTCTTTGCTGCTGACGATCTTGGTCTCTTCGGGCCTTGCAGTCGTTCTCTTCGATCCGCCAGCAATGACGTTGAGCTGGATGACGACAGTGATCTTCGGCCTCACGGTCGCTTCTGGAGCGATGTTTACGCACAGCTTCATAGAGCCCGGCCGCATGCATCCGCTCCTGCGGCGGGCGCTGCTCGGGTGCGCCGTATGGGCGATGTTTTTGAGCGTTTCTCACGCGGTATTCCCGTTCGTGGGGCGCTCGATCCAGTCGACGGTGTACACCGCGGCTTTTGCTCCGGTGGTCGTCATTTTCATATTATCAGTTGCCGATGCACTGCGGCACGGAAGTCGGGCCGCCAAGTTCCAGGCGATCGGCTATATCCCTATAATTCTGGCCGGATTGGTGCGCTTGGTCACGGGTGTGGTTCCCTGGTTGCAGAGCAATGATGCCATGCTCCTATTCTATGTGGGTTGCGTATGCGAAGTCTTGTTCACCACACTCGGCGTGGCAGATCGCTTCATGACGCTCAAGCGCCAGCGAGACAACGCTCGCTTCGAAGCTGACATGCTTGAGCGCCTGTCCGAACGCGACTCGCTGACGGGATTGCTCAACCGGCGGGCAATCGAGCAGAATTTCAAGAAGTTACGCTCTGAGGGCTATCGCACACTTGCCGTGCTCGACCTGGACCACTTCAAGGCAATCAATGATGTTCACGGCCATGTGGTCGGCGACGCTGTGCTGAAAGCCGTGGCCGAGGCACTAAAGGCGGACCCGAAGGTACGTGCGTTCCGCCTCGGCGGAGAGGAGTTCGTACTGCTTGTGTGCGGAGAAGATGCCCAGGCTCAGGCGGAACGTCGGCGCCAAGCGATCCCC
>NZ_JBFUKO010000803.1:0-2153 GCF_056400805.1 Aminobacter sp. P4_H6_2 | reverse complement strand
GGCATAGGGATGACGCTCGGCGAGCAGCAGGCACATGGCTGCCGACTCGGTCATCGAATGGCCGTCCGGCAGAACCAGCGCCGGCACCTGGCCGAGCGGGCTGATCCTGCGGAATTCCGCGTCGGGCTCGACGCCCTTGACGACCTCGATGCGCTCGAACGGCACGCCCGCCAGTTCGAATGCCACTTCGAYGACAAAGCCGCCGCTGCCGGCGCGCGTATAAAGTCTGTACATTCTCGTCCCCCCAGCCGGATCCCCCAGCGGGTGGATATGGCATGGTGCCGGCAACTTCCTCAAGCCGGGCCAGCACCCGCCAGAGCTGAATTTTCACCAGTCCAGCCGGCCGTTTCCATGTGGTAGGCTCGCGCGCCGCAAAAAATTCTGCTGGCCTGTCGAAATCGGCTTTCGTCAGGCGACTTCCGTTTGGCCCGCGACGATGCGGCCTGGAAAATCAGGAGACGACAATGCAGTACATGCTTCTACTCCACCACGACGATGCGCCGTTCGTGGCGGCAAGCCATAGCGAGCAGGAGAAGATGTCCGCGCCCTACATGGCCTACAACGAAGCGCTGATCAAAGCCGGCGCGATGGTGTCAGGCGAGCGCCTTCGCGGGCCGTCGACCGCCACCACCGTGCGCGTGCGCAACGACAAGACCGAGGTGCTCGACGGACCGTTTGCCACCACCAAGGAGCAGCTCGGTGGCTTCTACATCATCGAGGCGCCCGATCTAGATGCAGCCATTGGCTGGGCGGCGCGTTGCCCGGGCGCCAGCTATGGCACCATCGAAGTGCGGCCAATCTGGCCGATCCGCTAAGGCATGACCGCAGGCGCCGAACAAGCACGGGCGGCGGCGGAAGCCGCTGCCCGCCAAAGTTATGGCAGGCTCGTCGCCTATCTGGCGTCGCGCACCCGGGACGTCGCGGGTGCCGAAGACGCACTCGCCGATGCCTTTGCCGCGGCTTTGTCCAGATGGCCTGACATTGGCGTGCCGGACCATCCGGAGGCCTGGCTCCTGACGGTGGCGCGGCGGCGCTCGATCGACCAGCAGCGGCGGCGCATCACCGGCGAGGCCGGCCAGGCCCATCTGCGGCTGATCGGCGAAGAACTGGAACAGGAGATGGCGCGCGAGAAATTTCCCGACGACCGGCTCGGCCTGATCTTCGCCTGCGCCCATCCGGCGATCGAAGCCGGCGTGCGCGCGCCGCTGATCCTGCAGACGATCCTCGGCTTCGATGCCGCGACCATTGCCTCGGCTTTCCTAGTTTCGCCTTCGACCATGAGCCAGCGCCTGGTGCGGGCGAAATCACGCATCAAGCAGGCCGGCATCCCGTTCCGCATCCCCGAAACGGCGGAACTCGGCGAAAGGCTGTCGGCGGTGCTGGAAGCGATCTACGCCGCCTTCGCCGAGGGCTGGACCGACCCGGCGGGAACGGAATCGCGCCGGCGCAACCTTGCCAGCGAAGCCATCTGGCTAGGCAGGCTGGTGGTGCAGTTGATGCCTGATGAGCCGGAGGCGCTCGGCCTTTTGTCGCTGATGCTGCATGCCGAGGCGCGCCGCACCGCCCGCCGCGACCTTGAAGGTAAGTTCGTGCCGCTCAGCGAACAGGATACGCTTTTGTGGGACGCCGAGTTGATCGCCGAGGCTGACGCGCAACTTCAGCGCGCCGGCGCCTTTGACGGCATCGGCCGCTACCAGATCGAGGCGGCGATCCAGTCGGCACATGCGGCGCGGCGCTTTGCCGGCACCACCGACTGGGCGGCAATCGCCACGCTTTATGCCGGCCTGATGACGATCTCCGCCTCGCCGGTCGTCGCCGTCAACCATGCGGTGGCGGTGGCATATGCCGGTGGGCTGGAACGGGGCATCACCCTGCTCGACGCCATCGATGACCCCAGGCTCAACGAATACCAGCCCTACTGGGCCGCGCGTGCCGAACTGCTGTCGCTGGCGGGCAATCTCTCCGAGGCCGACAAGGCCTATCAGCTTGCCATCGGGCTTGAGACCGACCAAGCCGTGCGCGCCTTCCTCAAGCGAAAACGAGCGGCTGTCGCCGACGCCCCCTCTCCCTGTTCTTTACGGGGAGAGCGACTGTCTTGGCGGTCAAGCGGTTTGCCATGGTTTTTGGTCCCGGATCATGGCGTTGAGGATGGT
>NZ_JBFUKO010000802.1:0-2157 GCF_056400805.1 Aminobacter sp. P4_H6_2 | reverse complement strand
GCCTCAATCAGACCGAGGTTCCCCGCGCCGATGTTGTAGAGGCCCACAATGTCAGGGTCGCGATCGAGGCATTGCTCCACGATGCGCCGTGTCGCCATTCGGTCGTCACGACCCTCGACTACGGGCAGCGCCTCCAGGTTGGGATATTCGGTGCGGATCACCTGATCGAAGCCCAGGCGGCGTTCCACATGGTCGCGCACCAGCATGGAGCCGGCGACCAGCGCGATCTTGCCCTTGACGCCTCGAAGGAAGCGCGCGAGCAGGCTCGCCGCAGTGCGTCCAGCCGCGACATTGTCGATGCCCACGTAGCGATGGCGCTGGAAGGACGGTGCATCAGAGACAAGGGTGACGACCGGTACATTCGCGCTATGCAGGCGCGCCAGTGCCCGGCGCACCGGCGGCGCTTCGGTTGCGACTAGCGCCACCCCGCCTATCTCGTTGAGGTMCAGTCGGTTGAGAATGTCGGCTAGCGCCTGCCCATCAAAGGCAGGCGCCGTGACGACGTTAAGTTCGATCCCGTCCGGCGTCATCTGGCGACTGGCTTCTCGCGCTTCGTCCTCGAGCCTGCGCATGAAGCTGTTTGCTCCTTCAGGAATGATGAAAACAAGGCGGTAAACACGGCCCTTGGCCAGATTGGCCGCCGCCTGATTGCGAACGAAGCCAAGCTGCCGGATCGCTGCTTCCACGCGCTGTAACGTCGATGCCCGTACACCTTCGCGGCCATTGATGACGCGATCGACCGTTGAGAGGCTGACGCCGGCTGCGCGGGCGACGTCATGGACCGTGGCGCGCATCGTGGCTCCATTCCTGAGTTACGTACATCACTACATTCACTTGGGCGGGAGCGTCAACGTCGTTAGACTGCGGGACCTCCGATCAGCTGGACGTCGTTGACGTATACGTCCCCGACGCACTACCAACCGGCCGCCGTCGCGCCGGTGAAACCGCTGGAACGGTATTGTCACGGTAGCCACTTGTTCGGACCTGCTGGAATAGATGCAGGCGCACGAACACCTCGCCCATCTGCTACAAGCGCCACCGTTTTCCGCCCCAGATCATCGCCCATGCGGTGTGGCTCTATTTTCGCTTTCCGCTGAGCTTGCGCTTGGTCGAGGAAATGCTGCTGGCTTTGGCGGGCCGTCGATCAGGACGGGTTCCAATCGCCAGGAAGCCTCCATCGCTTCATCTCGATCTTCTCGGCTCTTCGCAATCTGTTCGTCCCGCCCCGCTCAAAACGCTCTGCTCTCGCCATCCACATTCACCGCCTGCGAGCGATGGCGGAATGGAAAGTTGCGGTTGGGAAACTCGAGTCGGTCAAATCGTCGAATAGGGCGATTGCTGCCGGACATAGAGGTGATGCGGCAAAGGAGAGAGCGKGGGCGTCCAACCCGCTTTGCGGCGAAATCACCCGTGGGCTTACGAACTACGCCTTGGTGTCTTTCGGCACACGAATGCCGCGGCGGCCAGCGTATTCAATGAGCGCAACCTCGATGACAGCAGTAATCGATCGACGGTCCACTTCTGCCAGCTTTTGAGCTAGTTCTAATATTGCAGGATCAAGTCGGGTCGTAAAAGGTTTCTTGGTCATCGAATTCAGTGCTTGAACTTTCCGCTCGACCGTGCATATTTCGCACGTGCAGTGCACTTGCATTGCACGCTATTCGGCCAACCAGAGCGCGGCAACGCTGTGGCTGGCCTAACCAAACCCTAGCTGTCTGGAGCTCGGATCATGRCTGATTCCGACAATACCACAGCTTTGYCYTTCGTCATCCCAGGGAGACGAAAGAAGAGCAAAGCTGTGGATGACGATGCGAAAGCTGACGCCACGGTTGGCGCCAGACACGCCGAGAGGATTGCCGCGCGTTTGTTTGCGCCCATCGACCCTTGCGTGGTCCTGCTGCAAGAGTGGGAGCACGCACATCACATGGCCGTGGTCCTGTGTCGACTGCAGCAACGTCTGGAGACACGGATAAGAAACGCCCTCGGGTCTCCTGGTCCTGGCGGCGCAACGGCTATGAATCGGAAGGGCACGTCGAAGTCGGGCCTGACAGATCCTCAGCAGACACGTTGGGACGCGCTAGACAAGGAGGTCGGCTACTCGCGCGTCCATGCTGCCGAGATCGAGGCCGTCGAGGCTGAAGAACAGATCCTCGATAC
>NZ_JBFUKO010000801.1:0-2159 GCF_056400805.1 Aminobacter sp. P4_H6_2 | reverse complement strand
GGCGAAAGAAACACACTGCTATGCGCATATCTGAGTTGGTAAGAGCATCAGCCTTTTCGGCGCTTGTCGCGGCCAGTCTTCTGGGTGCTGCTGGCGAAGCGCTGGCGTTCGACGACAAGGTCTTCGACGACAAGACAGGGGTGAAGCCACAGTCGAGCCCTTGGGCGGTGTTCCAGTTCGGTTTCTCCGCCTACAAGAGCGGCCACAAGGACCAGGCTGTCGAGGCCTATCGTTATGCCGCAGAAAACGGTCAGATCGGCGCCACCTGGAAGCTCGCACGCATGTATGCCGAAGGCGACGGCGTGGCTCAGAACGATTACGAAGCCTTCAAGTTCTTCACCGAGATCGCCGAACAGGATGTCGAGCCCGGCTCGCCCGAAGAGAGTTACGTCTCCGACGCGCTTGTGGCGCTGGGCGGTTACATGAAGGAAGGCATTCCCGGCAGCCCGGTGTCGGCCAATCCGGTCGCCGCGCAGGAATATTACATGCGCGCCGCTGCCAACTACCGCAATCCCAACGCCCAGTACGAGATGGGCAAGATGTTCCTCAAGGGTGACGGCGGCGTGAAGGCTTCCGTCAAGCAGGCCGGCCGCTGGCTGCAGCTTGCCGCGGAAAAAGGCCATGCCGGCGCTCAGGCCACGCTCGGCAATCTGTTGTTTGAGAGCGGCAAGGTGGTGCGCGGTCTCGCCATGATGACCGCAGCGCTTGAACGCGCGACACCTTCCGACCAGCCCTGGATCAGGGGCATGCAGGAAGAGGCCTTTGCGCTTGCCGACGAATCCGACCGGCGCACGGCGATTTCGCTTGCCGAAGACATTCTGACCAAGGGCAACTAGTCGGCCCATAGCCTTCAGGCCGCCGAGGCAGGCCTGCAAGCTTGGCCGGCAACACGGTTTTGAAGCTCAGCCTTCGCTCTGGATGAAAGTCCAGATCGCACCGCAACTCACCACGATGCCATCTTCGACAAGGGCCACCATCGTTCAGCGCGCGTAAGCTACTTCGCAACCGCCGGGTATGTTTCCGTCAAAACATGAAACGATCCTGGCGGGTTCGGACCCGCTTGGACAATTCCATCGCGGCGAAAACGCGCGAATTCGATAATTTTGTCGCTCGATGCCATCACGGCTGTCCGACCAAGCCATTCTCGCAGTTCCGGCCTCAAGCCGTCGCCATGCTTGTTGGCCAGTTGGTCAAGCGCATTCAGTCCCAGCATTCGAGAGCGCCTCTCATATGGTATTCGGGCCAGTCAGCGGGCAACGCCGAGCGGCAGTGTGAACTGCCAGCTTGAGCGGCCAGATTCTGGCGGAATGGGTGGGAACGGGGCGGCGCGGCGCACGGTTTCGAGCGCTGCGCTGTCGAGATCGGCGGAGCCCGAACCCTGGACGATACGTACGCTACCGACGCCGCCGGACGCGTTGACGACAAAGCTCACGTGAACGTCGTTTTGTGCCTTGGCCCGGGCCGAACGCGAGATCGAGCGCAGCGCGCGGCGCAACTTGGAAACAACCTTGCCCGGATAATTCGATGCCGAAGCATTGCCTGCAGTGGCGCTACTGCCATTCTTGCCGGCGGCTGTGGCTGTTCCGTTGGCAGCGCCATCAGCCTCGCCCTTCCTGGCGTCCGCCTGACCGTTGCCGGCGGAGCCTGCTTTGGCTGCATTTTCTCTTTTTTTCGCCGGGGCCTTGTCTGCCTTCTTGGGCTGTTCTGCCTTTTGTTTCGGCTTCTTCAGAGGTTTTGTCTCCGCCTTCTTGAGCGGTTTTTCGACCGGCTTTTTCACCGGTTCGGGTGTTGGCTCGACTTCCGCGACAATTTTCTCAGGTTCAGCCGAAGGCGCAGGCTTTTCGATTTCCACGGGTTCGGCGTGGGCGAACTCGGCCGGCTTCTGGACGATGTTGTCGTCTTCAACCGGCTCCAGCCTATCGACGGCAAGGATTTCGGGAAGCGGGTTGGTCACGGCCGGCTGGACCGGCTGTTCTGCAACAGGCTGGATGGTTTCCGCCGTCGGCGTTTCGACGGCGGCGGTATCTACGGCTTCGATGGTTTCCGGCTCCGTGACGGTCCGTGCTTCGATCATCTCCACCGGCTTCGCGTCCAGCATGGTGATCATCGTCACGTTGACAGGGTCGAGCTCGGATATCTCGCCTGCCGCCGACTGATCC
>NZ_JBFUKO010000800.1:0-2160 GCF_056400805.1 Aminobacter sp. P4_H6_2 | reverse complement strand
CTCCCAGGCGTCGCGGTGGTCGTTGACGTGCTTGCCCCAGGCGAGCGCTTCATAGCCGACATGCAGGCCGCGTTTGGCTGCGCGCTCGCCAAGTTCGCGAAAGTCGGCCGCCGCGCGATCGATGCCGCCGAGCGACACCGGCGACACGCTCGAGCAGACCAGCATCAGGTCGGTGCCAAGCTCGTGCATGACATCGAACTTGCGTTCTGCGCGATCGAAGGCGCGGCCGCGCTGCGGTTCGGGCAGACCTTCGAAGTCGCGAAACGGCTGGAACAAGGTGATGGCAAGACCAGCGTCTCGCGCCATCTTGCCGGCGTCGGCTGGCGAACCATCAAAGGCGAGGAAATCGTTTTCGAAAATCTCGATCCCGTCGAAGCCAGCTGCGGCAATGGCCGCCAGCTTCTCGGCAAAATCGCCACTGATAGAGACCGTTGCGATCGAAGTTTTCACCTGATCCTCCCACATGGGCGCAATGTACGAACTAGTTCGTTTACAATATGCGTATGCGTAAGAGGTATCAAGCTGTGTCTACTTGCGAGCTCAGGCCGCTTCGCACATCACGAAGCGAACCACCATATCGACCGAATTGCGCCTGAGCCGCGCCAATTGATCTTCCGTGCCAAAGTCGCGGCCAAAGATCTTGGAGAAGGTCGCCCGGTTGGAGACATTGAAGAAGCACAGCGCGCTGACCTGCCAATGCAGTTCGACCGGGTCGATGCCCTCTCGAAACACACCGTCCGAGACGCCACGTGCATAGATGCGTGCAATATGGTCGATGGCCGTCACATTCAATTCGCGAATGGCTTCTGAGCGTTCCAGAAACTGGCCGTGGTGGATGTTTTCGATCATCACCATGCGAATGAATTCTTCATGCTGGTGGTGATGGTCGAAGGTGAATTCGACGAGTCGCGACAGCGCTTCAACAGGGGAAAGGCCTTCGATATCGAGCTTGGCTTCGCCTTCGCGAACCAGCCGATAGGCGTTTTCCAGCGCGCTGAGATACAGGCCTTCCTTGTCGCCGAAATAGTAGTAGATCATGCGCTTGCTGGAGCGGGTGCGCGCTGCGATCTCGTCGATGCGGGCGCCCGACAGCCCATTCAGCGCAAATTCTTCCGAGGCGATTTCCAAGATGTTCTGCCGGGTGCCTTCGGGGTCCTGTGTGCGTGTCGCAGCACCCTTTGCCTTGCGCGGGCTCTTGGGCTTGTCCGCCTTCATTTCACTGTCCATCACGCCCCTCGGTTCTGGTCGTTGACTAAACTAACCAGTTCGTACATTGTGCATCAAATCAGGCGCAGCCATTTACCGGCCAAGCCCGAACAAAAACAAGAGCAGCGCTCGGCGCTGCCTGACCGCACCACTCACGCGGCGAGGGAGCAAAGGTTGCAGCATTCGGACGGATCTTTCGTTGACATGCTCGGGCRCCTCTTGGCGAAGCCCAAAGCTGCGAACGCAAGTGCGTCTGGTGCGGTCCTCATCGGATTGGTCGGCCGGGGTATCCAGTTGTCCCGCTCGCCCGTCATGCACGAGCGCGAAGGGGCGCGCCTCGGCATCAGCTGCAGCTATGTACTGATCGATTTCGACCGGCTTGGCCTGCACGACACGGCTTTGGGCGACGTCATCGCCGCCGCAGAACAAATGGGTTTTGCCGGGCTGAACATCACCCATCCGTTCAAGCAGAGCGTGATCCAGCACCTGGCTTGGCTGGCACCCGAGGCATCGGCGATAGGCGCTGTCAACACGGTGGTCTTTTCCAACGGTATGCGACAAGGGTACAATACCGACGCTTGGGGGTTTGCCGAAAGTTTTCGCGAGGGAATGACARATTGCTCGCTGAAACGCGTGGTGCAGTTCGGTGCCGGTGGTGCGGGGGCGGCGGTCGCCTATGCGCTCATGGAGCTCGGTGTCGGTGGGTTGCACATCGTCGATAGCGACAGCGAGCGAGCAGAGCAACTGGCACTGCGGATGACATCACGTTTCGGCAACCAGGTTACGGCCCAAACCGACGTGGCCGACGCGGTCAAGGCCGCCGATGGCATCGTCAACGCCACACCTGTTGGCATGGCCAAGTATCCCGGCGTGCCGTTCCTGTCCGGATTGCTGCGACCCGATCAGTGGGTTGCCGAAATCATCTATTTCCCGGAGGAAACGGAACTATTGAGA
>NZ_JBFUKO010000799.1:0-2160 GCF_056400805.1 Aminobacter sp. P4_H6_2 | reverse complement strand
ATCGAGATCAATCTGCGAGTAGGTGCGTTTCATCTGCGCTTCCTTGCTTACGATAACCCATTGGTATCGCTGCAAAGTCGCACTTCAAGGTAGAACCCACCCCCGCTACATGTCGATGTCGCGTAATAGGCATTATGGAACTTCCTTTGAAGCTTGAGCGTGCTCGCCGATACAAGGCCGGGCGGCAGTATTGTCGCACAATCGCAGGCGCGAAGGTGCTGCTGCAGTATCTGCACGTGTCCCTGTGCTTATTCTATCACATCCGGACATCGCAGCTATGGACCAGACTGCGAGCGCACCGGCATGCTGCGGCTAGCCATTCGGTACACAAATTGGTGAATTGAACTTTCTGTTGCGTCGCACCTATAATAACCAACCAGTCGGAAATTAATTCTAGACAGCGCAGGCGTGAACGTATGGCCCGTCCAAGGGTAATCGAACAGAGCGACATACTGGATGCGGCGGAGCTCGTGGTTGTCCGTGATGGCGCCGCGCATGTGACGCTTGATGCCGTAGCCACCGAAGCCGGGATCAGCAAAGCGAGCGTCATCTACGACTACAAATCCAAGCAGCAGCTCATCAATGCCATCATACGGCGGCGCCTGGAAGCTGAAGCAGAGCGGATCCGAGCGACCACGGACAGCCTGGGTTCGGTTTCGAGCGCGTCCATCAATGGACTTATTGCGGCGGCAGCCGAACCGATCCGTGATGATGTGCGAGCCGTCGCTGTAAATCTGGTCGCCGCCCTCGCCCAGAACGCCGAAGCGCGTGGCTATGTGCAGGCCACCTATAGACGATCGATCGATTCGGTCACAGAAACGGCGGAAAACCCGCGTGGTGCCATCCTAGCGTTTCTGGCGCTCGAGGGGCTCAAGAGGCTCGAACTGCACAATCTGAACCCCTGGTCTGACGCCGAACGTACAAACATTCTGCGCGACATCCAGTGGCTGGTCGACGCGGAACATCTGCGCTCCCAAGACACCAATTCGCCGACTGGCGGTTGATCGCTCACAGCTACCGCTAAACACATTCATCGCCACGGCCTCGCTAGCCGTCCCGGCAAACGTCAACTTTTTCTGGATTCTCTCATGCGTACTTACGTTTTGCCGCTGAAACTTACAGCGGCCGCCGCCCTTTTCGCTGTTATTTCTGGATGCAGTGATGCCAAAAGTTCTGCAGAGGCGCAGCCGGCTGCCCCTCCTCCCCCCGCCGTGAGCGTCATCGAGGTTGTTCCAGAAACCCTTCCCATTTTGAACGAACTGCCAGGACGCATTGCCCCAACCCGCATCGCCGAGGTGCGGCCACGCGTCTCGGGCATCGTGCTCGAGCGCGTCTTCGAACAGGGAAGCCTGGTGAAGGAAGGCGACGTGCTCTATCGGATCGACCCGGCGCTGTTCCGCGCACAGGTGGCGAGCGCAGAGGCGACCCTGCAGCGCGCGCAAGCCGTCCAACTTCAGGCCCGCCAGCAGGCTGACCGGCAGAACGAGCTGCGCGAACGCAACGTTTCCAGCGGCCAGCAGCTCGACAACGCGGTGGCGGCACTCGCGCAGGCAGACGCGGATGTGGCGATTGCCACCGCGGGACTTACGACGGCGCAACTCAATCTGGACTACGCCGAAATCACGGCACCGATCTCCGGACGCATCGGCCGTGCCATGGTCACGGAAGGCGCGCTCGTCAGCGCCAATGGCCCTGAAAGCCTGGCCACCATTCAACAGATCGATCCGGTCTATGCCGATTTTACCCAGTCGGCGAACGAGCTTCTCCGGCTTCGGCGCGCGCTCGAAAACGGCGCATTGACGAATGCCGAGGCGGGTGCCGCTCGCGTTATGCTTCGACTGGATGATGGCAGTGAATACGCGCACCCCGGCAAACTCCTGTTCCTTGAGGCGGCGGTAGACGCCACCACCGGACAGGTGACGCTTCGTGGCGAGTTCCCCAATCCTGAAGGGGACTTACTGCCGGGCATGTATGTCCGCGTGCTAATCGAGCAAGGGATCCAGCAGAACGCCATCGCGATTCCGCAGCAGGCGATCCAGCGCGATTCTGGCGGGCGATCGCAAGTCTATGTCGTGACTGACAGTAACGTGGCGGACCTTCGGACGGTTCGGGTTGGACGCGTGGCTGGTGACCGTTGGGTCGTGGAAGAAGGCCTCAAGG
>NZ_JBFUKO010000798.1:0-2160 GCF_056400805.1 Aminobacter sp. P4_H6_2 | reverse complement strand
AGGGATAGCTGACCACTTCGAGACCAGCCGCCGCCAGCAGCGAGGGATGGTTCGGCCAGGTCGGTGTCGGCAGGTAAACCTTGCAGCCAGGCTTGAGCCGATTGGCAAAATCGCCCGCAACGCGCAAGGCGCCGGTGCCACCCGGCGTCTGGATCGCCTGCGACCGCGCGATCAAGCCACTATTGGCGCCGAAGATCAGCTCCCTGGTCAGCCGGTTATAGTCGTCGTTGCCGGCCGAGGAGACATACGACTTCGACTTCTGGGTCTCCACCAGGAAAGTTTCCGCCTGCTTGACGGTGGCCAGCACAGGTGCGTTGCCCTGCCCGTCCTTGTAGATGCCGATACCGAGATCAACCTTGTCGGAGCTCGGATCATCGCGAAATTGCTGCATCATCCCAAGCAGCGGATCGGCCGTCGGCGTGGAGAGATTGGAAAACATAACATCCTCGTTTGTCTCGTATTGTGAGACTCTATCGCGTATTTTGAACATGGTCAACTTCTGGCTTGCCGCATCCAGCGGCGGCGCAAGCGACGCCTAGCATTTTTTACGGATGTGCACGACAGGCGACCAGCGCCGGCATCTGACTGGTCATTATCGGGTGCGATTTTTCGTTGACTAGCGAGACGCCGTAACGCATTATGAGACGACATTGTATTCCACGTGACTATTCGCAGGACTTTGGGATGCRCCTTGGCCCAGCTAACGGCCCAGATCAGACCTCCGCCTTGCGGTCAAAAGCTATCGGAGAAGAAAAGCGTGAGCGGGAAGTACGAACCTATGGAGCTGACCGGGGGACAGGCGCTGGTAGYCCAGCTCCTCGAAGAAGGCGTGACCGACATCTTCGGCATTCCCGGCATTCAGCTCGACTGGGCGGTGGAAGCCATCCGCAGCCAGCCCGACCGCATCCGGTATGTCATGCCGCGCCACGAACAGGCGACGTCCTACATGGCCGACGGTTATGCCCGCACGACCGGACGCGAAGGCGTGTTCATGGTCGTGCCGGGACCCGGCGTGCTCAACGCGCTTTCCGGCCTCGCCACCGCCTATGCCTGCAGTTCGCGCGTGCTGTGCATCTCGGGCCAAATCCCCTCGACGCTGATCGGCCAGAAGCACGGCATGCTGCACGAGATCCCGGATCAAAGCGGCATCCTCAAGTCGCTGACCAAATGGCATGGCATTGCTCACCGCCCCGAAGATGTGCCCGCGCTCGTCCACGAAGCCTTCGTGCAGCTCCGCTCGGGCCACCCGCGTCCGGTCGCCATCGAACTGCCGCCGGATGTGCTGCAGGCCAAGGGCGTGACATCAATACTGCCGCGCGCCGAATTCAGCCGGGCCGAGCCGCAACAGGACGCCGTCAAGGCGGCTGCGACCATCTTGGCGCAGTCGAAATTCCCGGTCATCCAGGTTGGCGGTGGTGCTGCCGCATCCGGCGCTGGCAAAGCCATCCAAGCGCTCGCCAAGCGGCTGCAGGCGCCTGTGGTCATGACCGACGGCGCGCGCGGCATCCTTGACGACAACCACCCGCTGGCGCTGACGTCGCTTGGCGGCCGGGCCGTGTTTCCCCATGCAGATGTGGTTGTGGCTGTCGGCACCCGTTTCATCGACGGCATCGCCAAGCCCACCCATGCCAGCGACAAGACCAAATATATCTACGTCAATGTCGACGCTGGGGCTGCCAGCGCACCCCGTGCACCAGGCTGCCTGGTGCTATCGGATGCGGCTGCCGGCGCCGAAGCGCTTCTCGCCGCCCTRCCGGCAGATGAGCGCACCTCGTCCGCCGACAAGATTGCCAAGGTCAAAGCCTGGTCCTCATCGCAGACCGACGCGATCCAGCCGCAGACCGACTATGTCAGGGCCATCCGCTCCAGCATGGCCGACGACGACATCCTGGTCAGCGAACTGACCCAGGTCGGCTATTTCTCCAACATCGCCTTCCCAGTCCATGCCGCCAACTCCTACGTCACCCCAGGCTATCAGGGCACGCTGGGCTACGGCTTCAACACGGCACTTGGTGCCGCGCACGGCAATCCGGACCGGCGCGTGGTTTCGCTCAATGGCGACGGCGGCTTCGGCTGGGGCATGCAGGAGCTGGCGACGCTTTCACGCGACGGTTGCAACATGTCGGTCGTGGTGTTCGTCGACGGCCATTACGGCAATGT
>NZ_JBFUKO010000797.1:0-2172 GCF_056400805.1 Aminobacter sp. P4_H6_2 | reverse complement strand
GTGTCGACCGAGCCGCTGAGGCCGGCTTCCTCGCTCGCTTCGCGCGCCGCTGTCTCGCACAGCCGTTCGGCTGTTTCCGGCCAGCCCTTGGGTAAAACCCAGCGGCCGGTGTCGCGGCTGGTGATGAGCATGATCTCGATACCGGTGGAGGTTCGGTGCCAGGGGAGGGCGGCGACCTGGAGCCTGCAGGCGGGTGCGCCGAACAGTCGGCGAATCCGCTCGACCAGGTGGTTGTGATAGACAGGTTTCATCAGCATCGGCAGCCCTACCCAAATTGTAGAATCATGCGCCGTGTCACAAATTGTACGGTTAATTCTCCGTAACAAAAGTAAATAGACTCCTAATGAAAACACCCGGCGAACAAGGCCGGGCGTTGAAACGTTCGAGCAGCTTCGGCTGACGACCTTGCGGGTCAGCCCTTGTGGTCGTCGGCGATCGGCTTCTGGTAGGTGAAGCCGAGATCCCAGGGGAAATAGATCCAGGTATCCTGCGACACTTCGGTGACGAAGGTGTCGACAAGCGGCCGGCCCTTGGGCTTGGCGTAGACGGTGGCGAAATGCGCCTTGGGCATCATCGCCCGGACGATGGCCGCCGTCTTGCCGGTATCGGTCAGGTCGTCGACGATCAGAACGTTTTCGCCTTCGCCTTCGAGCAGGGAGGGCGTGATTTCCTTGAGCACCTGCAACTGACCCTGCGAGGTGTAGTCATGGTAGGACGCGATGCAGATCGTTTCGATCAGGCGGATGCCGAGTTCGCGCGAGATGATGGCCGCCGGCACAAGGCCACCGCGGGTGATGCAGACGATCGCCTTCCACTGCGGGTTGACACCGGCAAGACGCCAGGCGAGCGCACGCGCATCGCGGTGGAACTGGTCCCAGGATACGGGAAAGGCTTTTTCGGGAAGGGACATGTGACGCAGCACTCCGGCTCGGCGCGCCACATGGCGCGGAAATAGGGGAATGCAGGCGGAATTAGCCGGAAAGCCCCGTCCTTGGCAAGGGCGGGGCGCCGAGTTTCGTGGGCTTGCTCAACGAGACAGCAAGATTGCCACGTCGCCGGCCTGCAGGACGTTGCGCGTGACACCGCCAAACAGGAACTCGCGCAGCCACGAATGGCTGTAGGCGCCCATCACCAGAAGGTCGGCGCCGGTTTCCACCACCTTGTTGTGAATGACCGCGTCGACCGTGTGCCCACGGGATTCTTCAACGCTGACCGAAACCTTGGCTCCATGGCGGGCGAAGGCCGCTGCAATTTCTGCTCCGGCGGTTTCCATGCTGAGTGCTGCCGTCTCGACGGGGTCGATGACGAGGATCTCGGTCGAATCCGCCTCGAGGATGAAGGGCAAAGCGTCGAAGGCGGCTCGTGCGGCCTCGCGGCTGCCGTTCCAGGCAATCAGGATGTTGCTGAAGGTCGAGATCAGCGGCGCCGAATGGGGTACCACCAGCACCGGCCGACCGGCTTCGTAGATCAGGGAGTCGATGTCTGCTGCGATCGAATCCTTGGCGTCGGGCGAGGCCTGGGCGACAATCACAAGATCAGCGCAGCGCGCGCTTTCGACGCCTGATAGGGCGCTGTCACCGGAAAAGCTCTCAAAACTGCGCCATTCGAACGACACGCCGGATGTTTCGATGCGGCCGAGGAAGGATTTTTGCACCTTTTCGGCGCGCTCCTTGCACAGCTCGGCATTGGCCTGGATGAACTCGGTGTCGGGGAAGCCGACAGCCGTGGTGTAGGGCATGGCAAGCGCTTCGGCATGCACGCCGATCAGGTGGCTTTCATGCCGCTCGGCAAAAGGGATCGCCACATCAAGCACGCGGGCGACATCGCGCTCGCTCTGGATGATGGCAACGATTGTCTTGAACGGCATGGCACCCTCCTTTGCGCGAGCTGAAATGCGCTCAGCAAAGAAACACTATCATGCCCATACTTGTTCCAATGTGACTTGGATCAATTGGTTCGCGTGTTTGGGATCACGCCGTTTTTGCTATGTCGGCAAGCATCGCCTCGATGGCAACGCGTGCGGCGTCCATGGCTTCCCTGGAGCGCGAACGGACGACAAGCTCGGTCCAGAACTTGCCGTCGAGATATTTCGGATAGGAGCCGATGATCGTGTCGGGATGCGCTTTCTGGATCTCGCCGAGCGGCCCGCCGATGGTGCCTTCGCCGTAAGGG
>NZ_JBFUKO010000796.1:0-2181 GCF_056400805.1 Aminobacter sp. P4_H6_2 | reverse complement strand
CTTTAAAGGAGCGCGCGCACGGGTTCTATCTTCCCATAACCTCCGGTGGGGGGTCCAACTTGAAAACTGCAGAGGCAATTCTATCGGGCAAATGGGTGGTCGCTACCAGCACTGYCTTTCGCGGCTATGAGGCGTTGAAAGAGGAGCGGGGAATCATCATCGAAGATGATCCAAGGGCATTTCGCAAGGCAATTCGAGATGTCTTAGCGCGACCACCGCTCGCGCTTGATCAGCCTGAAATCGAACGCCGAAGACAGGTGGAATGGTCGCATGCGCTAACCCCGTTGAGGGCTTGGCTGCACCGGCAGAGGTGACGTCTCACTGCAGCGCTGCAGATGGTCGGAGCGAGACATTTACGGGCAGAGGCAGTTGCCTCGCGCCTCCAATTTTCCTGCTTCGACCCCTCATTTGCCCGAGTGCCCCCTTTGATTCAGCGGCCGCGTTTCTTGATACCCACCATCATAGTCAGGCGCCGGGGACGCCCGTCCTTGTGAAAGAAAAGCAAGTCGGCCAGTTTTTGGACTGGCGCGCTGATGTTGGGTCCGGCAGCTCTCAGGGAGCTTAGTGCCGTCCTAAAAAAGCTCTGCTGGGCCTTCGCCAGATCGTTCTGGACCTCCGCCAGATCGCTTTGCAGCGATTTTGCTTGCCTGCGGCGTGCATCATGCAGCCTTCGCCGGCTCGCGGTTTGGCCACGCGCCGAAGCGACGTCCAATTCTAGGGCAAGAATTCGCTTTTTGAGTTGTTGAACGAAAACCGAGTCAATCGAAAGGGAGAAGCCATCCCAAATGTTGGGTCCGATCGCGAAACACGACGCGAGGTCTTTGTGGTCAGCGCTAACGTAAAATCGGTTCAAGCCATCGAAATAGACGAACTCATAGCCTCGGCGCAACAGCAGATCTTCCCATTCGGAATGGGTAGGTATTTTTGTGTTTGCGATCGTGCTTTCCAGAAGAACGACCCAGGGGCGAACGGATGAGTTCCCCCAGCTTTCGAGCACCTCTCGCTCCATACCCTCGACGTCGATCTTGAGCCAGTGAACGTCCGTATCGACGTAGGTGTCGAATACAGAAGCAAGGGTCATGCAAGCGACGCTCGTTTTCGCGACATCGCGTCCCTCCTTCTGATGTCTGCTAGCGAGTTCCCAGTCTGCAGTGCTGAGACCGGTGTCTTTGACCTCAAAGAACTCGATGTCCTCGGTCGCAAGGCCGATTGCTGCCTGTAACACAACTTCATCCGGTCGCGCTGCCCTCAGCCTTTCCGCATAAAATTGGGTGGGCTCGACATGGATACCCCTCCAACTGTGCTCATAGAATGCCAGGCTGACTGAATCCTGCATTGGGTCCTGAGCGCCGATGTCGATGTAGAAGCCGTTCTGGACCGTCTTAAGGGCACGCCAGAGAATAACGTCCTCGAAATTTTGAGCGTATGAGGTGAACAAGTTCTGTACTCGCTGAATGCTGCCGTTGATTYCGACGGATGCAGCGCCTACGCAATTTTACCCGTCGTGAGATAGATGCTGCTATTGAAGCACTGAAGCCACCTGAACTGGACTGGCTGACAATTGCAACCGCGAACGTCGATAAAATTGGGGAAGCTGGAGAGGCGCCAGAGTGTTGACTAAGTCTTTGCCGTTTACAGCGCGCACACCTCAGCAATCTTCGACTTTGACCGCAGAGGAAACCGAATGGAAAATGCCGACTATGTTCGTGTCCTGTTTCGAACCATGCTTGGTCGGGAGCCTGATCCCGAAGCGCTAGGGTTCTTTTCCGATGTCCTTGGCGATGAACGTGACGTAAGGCGCTTGGTTGATGAAATTGTCGCAAGCGAGGAGTTTGCAAATAGGCATGCCCCCTTCAAGGCAGCTAGCGACCTGCGCCCAGATATCTCTCGAACGATCAATATCGTGGATGTGGGTGCGCAGAAGCTTGCGGCTGAAGATCATGTTTACATGCCATTGATTGCGGCAGGATTTCCGTGCCGTTGCATAGGTTTTGAGCCTTTGTCGCACCACGGCACCAACTTGTCGTCAGGCGACATTGCGATGAGTGTGTATCCAAATTTCATAGGAGACGGTTCGCGGCAGACTTTTCACATAAACAACGACGATGCCACATCTTCCCTTCTTCCGCTCAATCTGGACTTCAATTCGAACTTTAATCATCTGGAAACGTTGAGAACGAC
>NZ_JBFUKO010000795.1:0-2187 GCF_056400805.1 Aminobacter sp. P4_H6_2 | reverse complement strand
ATAGTCAAGAGAACAATGGCGATCAGAGACGACCGCGTTGTTCCCAGTGCGGCTTCGACCACCAGCCCATATAAATTCATATAGAAAGACCTTCTCTTGACCGGCTCTTACAGCATCATCCGGGGAACTCCAATATGCCTAAAGCGACTCGCGGTTAATTGGCCTCATATTCAACGGCTTTGAAGAAGTTCGGCATTCGGCTGGTTCGAACAGATGTCCAGACGACCTTTGATTTATTGGCCTTGTTGAGCTGGCCCTCGCGCATCTGGCGGCCCCGAAGGCGGTCGCGTCATATCGCATCGACTGGCGAATGCCACAAAAAAACTGGCGGCCAAGCTCGGCGGGTGAGCAAAACTACTGGTTTGGTGGGAACGAATATGATTCCATCCCGCCATCGCCGATGCCGCCGACCCGCTTCCCGGCGACCTTGCCAGCGTGCACGCGATGATCCTCGCCGAGCGTGCGGCTCGTCGTGACGTGGAAGCGCTCGCCACCCAGGCCCCGGACGGTGAACTCCCATTCGGAGGCGCTGATCGCGCGGCTCCGGCCGGAGATCGGGAGATCGAGAAGCTCAAGCGCGACATCCATTGTAGCCGCTCAGAGCGCAAGGCCCAGCTTCTCGAACCGATGGAATTGCAGCTTGAGGGGAACGGCGAGGTTAGCATGAGTGTCCAACTCGTATCGGCGCACCCAATGTGCCGCAAATACTGCGGCACCCTTTATCCCTAAGCGGCCAGAATACACTAGCAGACTGTCAAGTAAATAACGAATCTACAATTTATACCCTGCGTCTGTCGCGTCTTTGTAGAACATCTTCACGGTATCGAGAGAATATTCGTCGAGATCATATCCCACCAACGACAGTTTTTTCAGGATGTCGTTCGTGACAGTGATGACGTGGCAGCCGATCTCGTCCGCTTGGAAAATGTTCAGCAATTCGCGTGGGCTGGCCCAAATCAGCTCGGCTGCCGGGGCCACTTTCAGCATTTCGACTGAGGCGGCCATCATTGGAATTGGGTCTCTGCCTGTATCTGCTACACGCCCTGCAAATACCGACACGTAGCTAGGCACGCTGGGGTCAAGCGCAGCAACGACATCGCGGACTTGCGTCAGCGTCATGATGGCTGTGACGTTCATCTTGACCTTGCGGGCGGCCAGCTTTTCAACCAGCGCGTAGCAGGTTTCTTGCTTGGTGTTGGTGACGGGTATCTTCACATAGACATTTTCGCCCCAGCTAGCGATCTCTAGCGCCTGCTTTTCCATCTCGTCAAAGTCATCGGAGAATACCTCGAACGAAAGCGGCTTGTCGGAAATCGAGGTCAAGATGTCCTTGCAGAAGGTGCGGTAGTCAGTGATCCCTGCCTTTTTCATCAGCGTCGGGTTCGTTGTCAGACCCTTGATGTAGGGCTTGGAGTACATCTCCAGCATGCCCGCTTTGTCTGCGCCGTCCGCAAAAATCTTGACCTTCAGGTTTTCAACTTTTTTCATATGTATTGCTCCAGGATGATATCTGCTGCTTCACCCAGTGAAGACACGCGATAGTCCACCGATTGAGGTTGTTTTTCGTTGTAGCCATAGTCGATAAATACGGTCCGGCAGCCTGCGGCTTGTCCCGCTTCTATGTCTCGCCAGCGGTCACCGACCATGAAGCTGCTGTTGAGGTCTATGTCATGGAGCGCCGCAGCGGCCAGAAGGGAACCTGGCAGTGGCTTGCGGCAGTCGCAGCCGTCAGAAGTATCATGAAAGCACGTACGGAACTCGTCTATTGGCAGCACGGCTCCAAGAGACGCGTTGATTGCTTCCACAGTCTCTTTCTTGGCCGTACCCCGTGCAACATCGGGTTGGTTGGTTACGACAATCAAGAGATATCCTCCAGATTTAAGCTTCCTCAAGGCTTCCACAACGCCGTCCAAAATTTCCATCTCTTCGACGCTGGTGGGGGGGTACGGCTTTCCGTCTCGCACAATGGCGCGGTTCAGTACACCGTCCCTGTCGAGGAATACTGCTTTCATCAGCGGACTGCAGATTCCCATTTGGTCTGGTTTGCCTTGAGTTTCGGATGCGACACCAACAAGTGCCAGACCACTGCCTGAAATGCTTCCGAATGCGGAGTAATGTTTTCGGCGTTCACAGTGGGAACGATCACGCATACATCAGCAACCGATGCCGTGTAACCGCCATCACGAC
>NZ_JBFUKO010000794.1:0-2196 GCF_056400805.1 Aminobacter sp. P4_H6_2 | reverse complement strand
GCGCACGTCCATCACGATCATCTTTTCGTGGTTGCGGTTGAACGGCGCGTAGAGTTCGCGCATCACCGCCTCGGAGGCTTCGCTCTGGGTGCCGATGATGACGCGGTCGGGCCTCATGCAATCGGCGACCGCCGAGCCTTCCTTGAGGAACTCCGGATTGGAGACGACGTCGAAGGAGAGATCCGCGCGGCCCCTTTGCTTGAGCACCTCGGCGATCTTCCGGGAGACCTTGTCGGCGGTACCGACCGGTACCGTCGACTTGGTGACGACGATCTTGGCACCGGCCATCTCGCGGCCGATCACTTCGGCGACCGACAACACATATTTGAGGTCGGCCGAGCCGTCCTCGCCCTGCGGCGTGCCGACCGCGATCATCTGGATTTCGCCATGCTTCACCGCCATCGCCGCATCGGTAGTGAAGACGATGCGSCCCGCSGCRTGGTTKTCGCGCACCARMGCTTCGAGRCCCGGCTCGAAGATCGGGATGAAACCCTGGTTCAGCCGCTCGACCTTGGCSGCGTCGACATCGACGCAGACCACGTCATGGCCGACCTCGGCCAAAACCGCAGCCTGCACAAGCCCGACATAGCCAATTCCAAATACCGTCAAGTTCATCCGGTCAAATCCTGTTGTTTGTGATGTTGCAAGTCCGGCGTCGGACTGCTCGTCGTTTGGAGATCACTGCAGCTTGCAGGCGACCGATTCCTTGAACTGGCAAGGCTCGCCGAGCGCGGTGAACGCCACCCGGTCGACGGCCATCGTCACCGGCTTGCCGGGATCGGAGAACGGCCCCATCCATTCCTTGAGCGTATCGGTGCCCCACAGGCTGAAGAATATCTTCTGCGGATGGCTGGGCAGTTGCGAGGCATCGGTCACCTCATGCACGAGTTTGCCGTTGACGTACCAGCGCAGCCGCTGCTTCTCCCAGACAAAGGCGTAGTCGTTGAATCCCTTGTCGGCGCCGCCTGTAACACCGACCAGTTTTTCGTCGTTCGACTTGCCGCCGACATATGCATTGACCTGTACCTTCGAGGGGTCCTTGGTCAGCACCTCGAAATCGATCTCGTCATGCGGCTGTTTATGCACCGGCCCGATATAGGTGAAAAAAGCCGCGTTGAGCCCGGAGCCGGTGCCGGTCTTCATGCGCGCCTCATAGGTGCCGTAGCCGAAGCGTGCCTTGGTCTGCACTTCGGCGCAGGAATAATCGCGGTTTTTGAACTGCTTCTTTTCGAAGCTCAGTATCAGCTTGCCGTCGGCGAGCTTGAGCTGGTTTTTCGACCAGGTGCAGTTCTGATGCTTGCCGTTGTCCCATCCATCGGAGACAAACCAGCGAGAACCGCTGAGGCTGTCGAAATTGTCGACGAATGACGCGCCAGTGGCATCCTGTGCGAGCGCACCACCTGTTGCACCAAGCAGACCGACGAGCGCGACCGACAGTTGCAAGGCGCCGAAGCGGCCAGCAACGTGATTTTTGTTCAAGTTCATAGCCAAGTCATCCTTGTGCCTGCATGCCTCCCGCCCGGGAACCACATCCTAACACCCGGCCAGGGTTGCGCCCGGCCGGCAACTTGTTCCTCCATCCTCCCTGAATCCGTTGCCGACGATCGCCGGGGCAAGATCGCTCCCGCGTCAACTTGCGCTGTCGGCTCCCCCAGTCGAGCGACCTTCGGCAGTAAACATGTCGACCGAATGACGAAGCCCTGAGACGAACTCGGTCTGCCTGCCCAGTTCCTCGATGCGACGAAGGCAGTTCTTGAGCGCTTCGGTCAGTTGGTCCATTTCAGCCGCCCGCCGCGACGACACCGCGTCATTGTCCATGGCTTCGACCAGGAAAGCCGCATTGGCCGAGACCGCCTCATAGCGGCTCCTGATGCCAGTTCTCTCCGCCTCGATCTCGGAAGCGAGTTGATCAAGCGAGCGCGCGAGCTGTTCGAAACGCACGCGATCCGTCCCCTGATCGCGGTCAGGGGTGCGGGTGCGGAATGCCAAGATCGATGTCATGCATGCTACTCCGCGTTTGGTAATCGAACGTCATTTCAGCCTAGCGCCCGCATGCTCGCCGACAACCGTCGTGCCAGGCATCAAATAGTGGTAGCGTGCATCGCCCGCTGAAGGCGCGCGTGACAATGCCCGGCGCAGCGGTTCGATCTTGTCCATGACCAATGCCCGGCGCAGCGGTTCGATCTTGTCCATGAC
>NZ_JBFUKO010000793.1:0-2197 GCF_056400805.1 Aminobacter sp. P4_H6_2 | reverse complement strand
CCCCAAGGCTGCGGAATAGACCAACGCGCTGCGCGCACGCAAAAGGCCGCCCGGAACAACCGGGCGGCCTTTTGCGTTCCTGCCTCGATAAAAACGCAAGAATTACGAGGCATGAACAATGACAATTTCGACGCTGCTTATCATCATCCTGATCCTGATCCTGCTTGGAGCGGTGCCAGCCTGGCCGCATTCGCGCGGATGGGGTTACGGACCCTCCGGCATCGTCGGTGTGCTCCTTGTCATCCTTCTGGTGCTGATGCTGACGGGCCGCGTCTGACTGCCCCGAAGCAGCTGAACGGCAAAACGCCCGGACGATAGTCCGGGCGTTTTCTTTTGCGTCAGTCAGGCAGCCTTTGCTTGAGGCAGCAAGCTGAGATCGGCGAGTGCGCCTGCTACCGCCTCGTCGAGCGGCGTATGCGGGATGTGGCCGATGATGGGTCCGAGGCGCTGCGACACCAGCCGATGCTGTTCGAAACGCAGATACGACATCGACACGATCGCCTTCCACATCGGCACGAACGGGCTGCCGGCGCGCAGCACCCACCAGGGCATCGAGGATAGCTTGAGCTTACGGCCAAGCACGCGCTCGATCGATGCCTTGATCTCCAGATCGGTAACCGGATGGCCCGGCAAGTTGAGGTTTTCGTAACCGGCAAGCTTTTCGTGGTTGTCGGCAAGGGCAACGAAGGCTGCGGCGAAGTCCGGTAGATAGGCCCATTCATGCACAAGGTCGGCCGGCCCGGGTGCTGTGTAGACGCCCTTGGCAAGTTTCGAAGTGACCACCAGGTCGAACCATGAGCCGGTGCCCTTGCCACCGAAGAAATCGCCGGCCCTGAGCAAAACTGTGCGAACCCGACGCGCATCGGATTCACGGCGGAACAGTTCTTCGGTGGCGGCCCGAATGTGGCCCTTCTCGGTCGTGGGATGCTGCGGCGTCTCCTCAGTGATGACGGCAGGCATCGGCGAGCCGAAATTGTAGACGGTGCCCGCAACCATGTGCAGCGCGCCATTGGCAAAACAGGCAGCCATGACATTCTCGGCCATGGGCAGAACCGAGCTCCAGTCGGAATAGATTGGGCTCAAGCCGTTGAAGATGATGTCGACGCCTCTGGTGGCATCAATCAGCGACTGCCGGTCAAGCGCATCGGCGGCGATGGCTTCGGCCCCTGCCAGCTCCGCCGGCAGCTTGCCGTCGCGAGTGATGGCCCGCACCTCATATCCGGCGTCGAGGAAGGCGTTGGCGACGGCGCGGCCGAGCCGGCCACGGGCACCCAGAATTGCGATCTCGGTCATGTCGGTCACTCCTGTGTTTGTTGTGACCCGGTTTCCTCCATTCACGACCGGAAATGAATTGACTCAAAATGGCGCCTTGATATTCAATCTTGAATAGATGTCTGAGATAGACTGGAACCTGATCCGGAGTTTTGTCGCGGTTGCCGAGGCCGGCAGCCTGTCGGCCGCCGCGCGCAGCCTGGCATCGAGCCAGCCCACGCTTGGGCGCCACATCGCCGAACTCGAACAAGCGCTTGACGTCACACTGTTCCGGCGCGGCCGCCAGGGTTATGTGCTGACGGAAGCCGGAAGCCTGCTGTTCGAACGAGGCCGGGCGGTCAGCGAGGAGGCCACAGCCTTCGCTAGGCTCGCGCTGGGATCTGTCGAAGCGATCGAAGGTACCGTTCGCATTGCCGCGAGCGAGATGGTGGCAGCCCATGTGCTGCCGGCAATGCTTGCCCGGCTCGGTGCCGAAGAACCCGGCATCGAGGTCGAGGTCGTCGCCTCCAACCAGGTCGAGAACCTGCTACGCCGTGACGCCGATATCGCCATCCGCATGGTGCGACCCGCGCAGAACGAACTGGTGGCGCGCAAGGTCACCGACATCGCACTTGGCATGTGCGCTGCGTCAGCCTATCTCGACCGGCGTGGCCGCCCGTCAACGCCGGAGGATTTGCGCGACCACGACCTGATCGGCTTCGACCGCAGCGACGAGATGATTCGCGGCTTCGAACACTTCCTGCCGGGCATCACCCGGCATGACTTTCGGCTGCGCAGCGACAATCACATCGTGCTCTGGGAAGCGGTACGGACTGGCAACGGTATCGGCATCGCGCAAGAACAGCTCGTTCGGCGCGAGCCGCACCTCGAAATCGTCCTGCCTGAACTGACACTGCCCACGCTGCCGGTGTGGCTCGCCATGCAC
>NZ_JBFUKO010000792.1:0-2199 GCF_056400805.1 Aminobacter sp. P4_H6_2 | reverse complement strand
GGCAACGACAGGCAGGCCGGGCGATGAAAGCTCAGCCCGTATCCGTTTCATCGTCTCGATCCCATCAATGCCGGGCAGGCTGACATCCATCACCACGACATCCGGCTTGAAATCGGCGATCGCTTCGAGGGCGAGATAGCCTGAGCTCACGGCCTTTACATGGTGACCTGCCTGGGACAGTAAGGTGGTGGAGACCAGCCGCGTCGCATCGTCGTCCTCGACCACCAGGATATTGCGTGGCAGCAAGGCAGGCACGCGCCTGCGGCGGTGTTTTTCGGCAGCAAGGTTTGCGCCGACGGCTTTGTCCAGCACCAGTTCGAGCGTGAATACACTGCCCTTGCCCGGCTGCGGGCCGACCACCAGATCGGCTCCCATGAGCCGGGCAAATTCGCGGCTGATGGCCAGGCCCAAACCGGTGCCGCCAAATCGACGGGTGATTGTGGCATCCATCTGGGTGAAGGCCTGGAAGATGTCCTCCTGTCGTTCCGGCGAGATGCCGATACCGGTGTCTGAAACGACAAGGCGCAAGCTCTGCGCCTGCTTGGCGTCGGCTGCGAGCTTGACCTCGACCAGCACCTGGCCGTGCTCGGTGAACTTGATTGCGTTGCTGACTAGATTGAACAGGATCTGGCGTATCTTACCCGCGTCTGCGGTAAAGGCGGGCGCGAGTTTCGGGTCAATCTCGAGGCTCAGCTCGAGGCCCTTTTCGGTCGCCATCGGCCGCATGAAGGCGACCACCCCGGTGACCAGCTTCGATAGATCGAAATCAACCTTTTCGATGGCGATACTGCCCGACTCGACCTTGGAGTAGTCGAGGATAGTGTTAAGAATTCCGAGCAACGCTTCGCCGGAATTCGCCGCGACCGAGAGGTGTTCGCGCTGTTTGGGATTGAGCCTGGTGTCGGCAAGCAGCCGCATCATGCCCAGCATGCCGGTCATCGGCGTTCGTATCTCGTGGCTCATGGTGGCGAGGAAGGCCGACTTGGCGCTGCTTGCCTGTTCGGCCCTGGTTCGCGCCTCACCATGGTCGATCGCCTCCTTGCGCAGCTGCGTATTGACCTGCCTGATCTGCTCGGTCTGTTCTTCGACCAGTTGTTGCAGCTCTTCGCGGTGGCGCCTCAATTCGTCGGTGATGCGCTCGCGCTCCTGCTCCAGTTCGAGCCGCCGGCGCGATTCATCACGGAACTGGTTGACTGCGACCGCCATGGTGCGCAGTTCGTCATCGCCGGTGTCGGTCACCGTGACATCAAGGTCGCCGGCTGTCAGCCGCTGCATGGCGCGCGACAGTCCGCTCAAACGCCTGACAAGGTTGCGCTCGACATAAAGCCAGACGATCGCACCTGAAACCAGCACCGCGCCGACCAGAGTGACGATGAGCACGATGACACCGATCCGCACCGCGTCGTCGGCGCGGTTCGCGGTGGTCTTGGCGAACTCGTCGGAGCGGTCGAGGACGTCCCTGGCCACCTGGTTTTGCGTCACGGCAAGGTCGCGATTGGCCTGGGCCATGGCGTCGAGATCGCCAGCAAGGTCGATGACGTGCTGGCGGCGGCCGAAGATCGATCCCGACACCGGCACGTCGCCAGCGGCGGCTTCAATGGCGCCGAAGAACTCCATGCCCTGCTTGCGCCGCACCGGATCGTCAATGCTGAGGATGCGGCGCCGGATGACTTTCACATGATCCTGGAATATGCCGCTGATCTCGCTGATCTCGGCTTTCGATTCARCCCGGCTCAACCGGTTGATCAACAGGCTCACCTGCGCGCTGCGATGGCGAAGTTCGTACATGCGCTCCATCAGATAGATGTCGTGTTCGATCAGCCTGTCTACGGCGCTGTAGGCATCCTCGCGGCGCTCCGGGTCGCCGATCAGCCCGTAGAGATTGGCCGTCACCGCCGATGCGCCGGCAGAGGCGTTGGAGATCAATGTCTCCGACAACAGCAATATCGATTGCGCGGCGGCGGCTGTGGCCTCGGCACCGTCACGATAGGCCTTGTCTTCTTCCAGCCTTTGACGGACCAGCTCGTTGTTCTGCTTGAGGTTGGCAAGCATCTTTTCGACCGAGCCGGCGAACTCCTCGACCAGCTTGGGATCGATCGACAGGCGCCTGACTTCGGCCAGCGACTTGACGATCTCCTGCGACAACCCCGCAAGCTTCGCCTGTTCGGCCAGCAACTCGTCGCGCGAGCGCACGGCTGC
>NZ_JBFUKO010000791.1:0-2203 GCF_056400805.1 Aminobacter sp. P4_H6_2 | reverse complement strand
GAAAAGATGCACGGTGCCGGCCCGCTGTGACTTTAGTGAAAAGCGCCTTCACTTTATCATCGTGAAAATCAGCAAGGCTATTCAGAGCTTTACGAGCGAGCGAGGAAGCAATCGACCGCCCTCTCCCTGGCTCTCTCATCGGCCCCTGCCCGCCRATGCAGGTCCGATGGCCGATCATCAAAAGCAGACAGCCACGGGAGCGCGAAAGTGCGACCACCAGCCTCGACGCGAACCGCTTAGTCTTCAATACGGCAGCCTTCCCGGCTTATCCGTAGGCTACTTTTTGTCAATTGGAGCCGCCTGTCCAGCGATGTCATCACCATCGCAGGCGCTCGTATGCGAAARGGGGTCAACGCCCAGATTTATGCGCTGACCTGAGAGAAAGAGCGCAAAAGTGCGCCGCCGGCGCGAGCCATGGCATCACTGTCATATTGCTTGCACAGCCTGCGTTTGTCGGACGACGCGATGACCTTTGTAGAGAGGATTTCTGAGAGCATCGGCACTCCTAGAACGAAATAGGACCTGCAACTGGCGTCCACGCCTCGTCGCGAGCTTGGCAATTGGGCCGACACCAAAGAGGTGCCACTCGATATAGCAACTCCCGGCCTAAAAGCCACTTTCTGCAGCGGCGTAAGGCCGGCGCGACTTTGGAGCATCGGCCAAAGTGGAAATCGAGTATCCCATGATGCCGTTTCAGTTCATCGCACTGTGTAGCACGACAGAGGTGGGCACCAGAAGGCGTCGCCTGGGCGGCTATCGGACCCATATCTATTTTTCCGGTGGTCACGCACGCGCCTTCACCCGAAACGGACACAACTGGTCGAAGAATACACTCCGGTGCTTATCTCCATGTCCGCCCCATCAAGCGACCTGCGCGGCCTCGACGGCAACGATTTGCGCCGGCAACGATGTGAAGACTGCCACGCTAAACTGCACGAGATTGTCGGAGATCCACGATCGCATTTTTCGGCCCAGTTCAGCCTGACATTCGAAGGCTCCGGTTCCGTCGCCGAAAAGATGAGCCTAGAGGGCATCGTTTCGCAATGCATGGCGAGCGTGTACCGTGGCAGCGACAGCAAGAGCTGACTGAAAACGGACGCATATAGCAGCTGCCAATTCGTCATTGCGGCCCCGAGCAAAAACGCGGCAAGGCCCGTTCCGTGTCACAGCCGGACGTGAATGATGGCAAGATTGGTTATAGACAATCCCGGCAAGCGACAGTGGCAGTTCTGTTGGTGCCTTGACCAGCTGGTGCGTGCGCGCGCTGACATCGCCGTTGGGGCGACTAAACCGCCAATTCGACTAGTTCGCCGTCAGGCAATCGGCGCGAGACCAAGGCTAAAGTCGCTAGCCCGAATGAGGTGGACATCCATACCTGCCCTTTTGCCGGGCTCCCCCCATGAACGGTTACAACTTTCGAGCAGAGGCTGGGCGACGCCTGTCCCCTATGCGAGCGCCACGCGTCCAATCCACGGAGCTTTGTGGAGCTTGACATCCTGTTCGATGCCGACGACGGCTCGCGAGAGGACGCGGCGGCTGTGTTGTTGGCGTCTTGCGGGAAGAGGAAAGCTCGCCGCGAATTGTGTTTCCGGCACGACGTTGAACGCGATCCAATCGTCGCTCCGGATATGAGTTGGGCATTGGCTTAGCGTGTTGGCACCACCAAAAGCGGACAAGGCGTGGGTTTGAGCAAGCACTGCCGGTCACCACGATCCAACATGTCCGTGCTCCAATCTTACGTTGCGGCGCAGCACGACGCAGTCATCGTCGGAAGCAGCCGATGGACATTGGGCTCAGTCCAGTTCCCTTTTCCCGCGAGGCGGCCTTACTCAGTCCCGGAGGTTCCGTAGCCCCGCTCCCGCCCTCCGGCAAGTGTAGCGGACAACCACCTGGGCAGAGCCAAGCGTGGCACGCGGAGGCAGGTTCTCGGAAAGCTGTCACCGATGGAGCTAGCTGTGCGCCGATCGAGAACCTAGACTACCCAGAGCCGGTCGCCTTCCGCGGACTTGGCTCCTGGCGAGGTTCAGTTGCGGATTTTGGAGTCATCGTGAACTGGCAACTCATTCTCGGCTGCAAGTAATGTTGTTTTGCCGAAGAACTGGGCGGACGCAGCACCAGCCACAATACTATCGCATTCCCCCTTGGCGATTAATGCTGTGGCGCAGTTTGTGGCTGCGAACCCGGCACTTTAACGGCTCCAGAG
>NZ_JBFUKO010000790.1:0-2203 GCF_056400805.1 Aminobacter sp. P4_H6_2 | reverse complement strand
CGAGGCACCGGGCCGCGCCGACTTCCTGCGCTGGCTCACTTTCCTGTCGTCGGTGATGTATCCGGCAATCCTGCGTTACTACTATGCACAGCGCTACACCGCCGACCCGCAAGGTGCCGAAGCGGTGAAGGTCGCAGCCGTCGCCGAGTTCGACCGCGGCTTCGGTGTCCTCAATGCGGCACTCGAGGGTCGCGACTGGCTCGCCGGTGAGCGCATGTCGATCGCCGACGTCTATTTGCTGATGCTCGCTCACTGGCACCCCGAGGCCGGCAAGCTCGCTGCGACCTGGCCGAACATCGAACGCGCCTGTGCGGCGCTGCGCGAGCACGCCGTGCTCAAGCAGCTCAACGCCAGCCATGCGATGTGGTGAAGGCGACCCGATCTCTGATCAACGGAAATGCGCCGCGTCCGCAAAGATGCGGCGCTCCAAAGTTTCATTCCGTATTTGGTGCAGCCGGGCTTGAGCCCCCGGCGGGCTTGGCCACGCCTTAAAGGCGGGTCGAAACAATCGCCCGGCGTTCGCCGCGCAATGTGGTCGAGCGGTGATCGCTGGTCGGCCGAGCGATGCGGCTTTCGTGACGTCCGGTAACTGTCATGATCAGTGGAACGTCACGCGCGCTTGGAGTGTGCTGGTGCGGCGCGCGCAGGCCGGTCCAGGACCACGCATGTAGTGGCGCTCGGGGCGGTAAGTCGGAGCGATGAATTCGCGAAACGCCACAGCGGCGTGAGTGAGGTGGTTCCAGATAGCCATTGTTCTTATCCCTGTCCCTTCGGGGCTCGTCCCGAACGTGGAAGCGATCATAGTCGGCGGTTGTGAATCTTCGGTGAACGCGATGTTAATCTTCGTGTGAAAATGCGCCCGATCGCGGCCGAATTGCGTTCTTTTCTAGGCATTTAGGCCTGATCGGGCGGTATTGGTTAAGATGTGTCTTTTGCACCACGGATGTATCCGCATATTGCCGCGAAACTATCCACAGGTTTCAGCGCGCCGTTACGCCGAACAGGCCGCTGAGGCAGATTTCGCCGTCAGGCGAGGAAGAGTTTTTCAAACGCCTTGCGTCCGGTCGGGGTGAACTCGACGACCCGGCTGCCGGTCGGCCGACGTGCCCATTTCTCGCCAATGATCTTGTCGAGGATCGCGGTGCCCAGCGATCCCGCCAGATGCGAGCGACGAACGCTCCAGTCGAGGCAAGCACGGCACATCGGCCGGCGCGAATTGCTGAGCCCTGTCGTGTCGATGCCGACGCCCGCAAAGTAGCTCGCACCTGACGGCCCGAGCCGAACCGTATCGTCGTCGCGCACGAGGATCTCTTCGGCGATGAATCGGTCGAACATCGCCACCGCGTGGTCGCCGGCAAGATGGTCGTAGCAGACGCGGGCCTCGCGCATCGACTTGTCGCGCGGACCCGGTCGGGCGCGTTGCGGCCCCGAATGGGCGGCCACGCCGCTGATCGCTTCGATCATCGCCGCCACTTCGGAGCCGGCAAGCGCGTAGTAGCGATGCCTGCCCTGGCTCGCCACCRTCAAAAGCTTGCCGTCCATCAGCTTTGCGAGATGCGAACTTGCCGTGGGCAAGCTGACGCCCGCCTCCAGTGCCAGTTCGCTTGCCGTCAGCGCGCCGCCGTTCATCAGCGCGGTCAGCATGTTCGCACGCGCCGGGTCGCCGACCAGGCTGGCGATACGGGCGATGTCGGGACCTTCCTTCATGGCGCTACCTCCATGGTTCGATGGTAGTCGAAGCATTCTCGTCAGGCAATGCGTATTCTCCGACCTGAGAAAGGAGCCCGCCATGACGATGAAAACCGAACTCGCAACCGAGCCGAACCCCCGGGCCCTTGGAGCGTTTGGCCGTGTGCTCCGCTTCCTCGCTCGCGGCTATGATCGCCATCTGCAGCGGCTCGACCTTTCCGAACTGACGAACGAACAGCTGGACGACATTGGTCTGACCCGCCGCGACGTCGAGCGCGAAAGCGCAAAACCCTTCTGGCGTTAGCACGCCATTTCGGCCGCACGCTTCGATGTCGGCCGAACTATTGCCAACAGACGGAGACCAAAATGACCATCACCTGCTTCATTCGCTACGAGATCGATCCGTTCGGCAGGGCGGCTTTCGAGCAATATGCCCGAAACTGGGGCCAGGCGATCCCGCGCTGCGGTGCTGACCTGGTCGGGTATTTCGCGCCGCATGAGGGCTCGGCAACGA
>NZ_JBFUKO010000789.1:0-2203 GCF_056400805.1 Aminobacter sp. P4_H6_2 | reverse complement strand
GTTGTAGACCCCGGAGAAAACCAGGATGACCGCCACCACGACAATCGAGGGCGAAAGGGGCAAGATGATATGGAAGAAGATCTTGAAGAACCCGCGGTGTCGCCCTCGGGCTTGTAGGGCTCGGTGCCGGTTTCGCTGTGCCACTTGTAGCCTTCTGGATACATGGCGCCGTCGATGGAGAAGAAATCTTCCGAACCGAACGCCGCAAGCATCATGTCCTTGGGTGCGAGCGCTGCCTGGATCGCCTTGCGGATCTTGATGTCGGAGTTCAGCCCTTCCTTGGTGTTCATGAAGAACACCGGCCAGCCGAACGGCTTCAGCAGGACGGGCGCGGTCTTGCCGCCCGAAATCTTGTCGAAGGATTCCACCGGCAGAGAGTCGACATAGGTAAATTGGCCAGACACCGCGCCTTCGATGCGGGTGTTCGGATCGGGCACAGGCACGAAGCGGATCTCGTCGAGATACTGCTTGCGGGCGCCGCCATAGCCGTTCGATTCGCCGTCGCGCGACTTGTAGCCGTCGAAGCGGGCGAGCTGGATGAACTGGTCGGGCTTGCGCTCCTTCAGCATATAGGGGCCGGTGCCAACGAAGCTGGTCAACGGATCCTGTCCGGCAACTTCCGACGGGATGATGATGGCAGCGGCATTGTTCAGCGACAGCAGCGAAAGCAGCGGCGCGAACGGCTTGTTGAGGGTGATCTTGATGGTGTTGTCATCGACGGCTTCGACGGCGCTCACGGTCTCGGCGGTCTGCTTGCCGCGCGTCGCGACCTTCATCCAACGCTGCAGCGAAGCGACCACGTCGGCGGAATTCATGTCCGAGCCGTCGTGGAACTTGATGCCGGTGCGCAGCGCGATCGTGTAGGTCATGCCGTCGGCCGAAATCTGCGGCATGTCGGCGGCGAGCAGCGGGGTGACACCCCAATCCTTATCGAAGGTATAGAGCGTTTCGTAGATGTGCTGGGTGACGATGCCCACCAGGTCGGCGGTGGAAGCCATTGGATCGAGAGTCGGCGGCTCGCCGATGGTGGCGACGTCGATCACCCCACCCTTGGACTRCCCCCACGCAACGCCTGTCGCCGGCAGCAACATCGCGGCCAGCGAAATGGCGATTTTTGTCATGTGTTTCATGTTTGGTCCCCTTCCCGGTTGTTACATTACTATGTAATCTATGTCTTAGTTATGGATTACTATCTCACCGGTATCGGGTTTCGTCAAGCGGAGGTGGGCAAGACTTCGTCATGTCGATCAATGCGATGCCGCAAGCTGTGCAAAACCCCGCGCTGGCCCGGTGCGCCGAAGGGAAAAGTTTCTGCATTTGCAAGCACAGGCGCCGCCCCACGCTGGCGATGCGGCGCCTCCACGCCAGTCCTGGAAGGGACTGGGTTACCCCATCCGGGTACGCGCCAGAACGATGTCAGCGCTGCGGTCGCTGTTGAGAATGAGCGCGTCGGGCAGGCAGCGCACGCTGAACAGCCAGGGAAGCTGCGAGAGCGAATTCTTGGGGAGGCACAGAGGCACGCGGGCCGAAACGGGCCGTGGGCGAATTCTTCAAGGTCCATCGCGCCTGCCATTGCGGCAGGTCAAATGGTGCAAGTTCGTCGCCCGCATTGCGAGCGACGATCAGATCGTGCGTCGCAGCGTGTCCTAGAACTCGCGCTTGAGAAGGGTACGTTCCACAGAGAGCGGTCCTCCGCCAAATCCCGCAAACAACATGACCGCGACGGCCCAGATAGCTGACAGGAATTCCGCCTTGTCTTGCACCTGATGCAAGAGGGCTGTGCCGCCGTCTGCCAATCTCTTGACGCCATCTGGCGTGAAAAGCGTATCGCCACCCGCCTTCAAGGCGTCGATTCCAGCCTGGGTGAGGAAGGCGTCACCGTAAGGATGTGTGTAGTGGAACCACCAGGTTATGGCCAACATGACAGCATTTGCGAGGGCGACCGGACGTGTCATGAAGCCGATCGCAAGCGCTATTCCGCCGAAGAACTGCATCGCGGCAAGCAATGGCGACCAGAGCCAGCCGGGGTAGAAGCCAACACTCTCGACAAAGCCGGTCTGCGCGAAGGGTGCCAGAATTTTCGGCCATCCCTCGACCATCAGCGCGCGCCCCACGACCACGCGAAGAACCACCCAGCTCAGCGGCTGGGCAACTTTTTCGTAAAGGGCGGCAAGCGCTGGAATGACTAGCCGGGCAGATGAAC
>NZ_JBFUKO010000788.1:0-2205 GCF_056400805.1 Aminobacter sp. P4_H6_2 | reverse complement strand
CTTCATGCCCGATGACGATCTCAGTCGCTCCCTTGAGATCCTCGCTCGTGGCGGCTCCGGCTGGGACTGCCTACGCCGACCACACGAGCAATTCGATGTCTTGCAGGTTGAGCGTGTCATGCCCAAGACATTCCAGGCTGGCGGTCGCCGACAGTACCGCTACCTCGTGGTCGCTGCTGCGAGCACCGCCGGCGAGATGCTTACCCTCCGCGACAAGCTGTTCACCATCGGCTTTGCCGCCGACCGAGCCATTCAGGAAGAGACGGCGCGGCTGATCTCAGACTTCGCAGCGAAAACCCGTGCCGATGCGCTCGCCAAGGTGCAGGCAGCGTTGCCGCACATCTTTGGAGTGGCATCATGACCCGACCGGAGCATGCGCCTGTAACGGATGGGCCGAACCGTTACATCATCTCGTACTGCCCTTGCTGTGAAACCCTCTATGAGGCGACTAGGCGTGACCAGTTGACCTGTTCACCCGCTTGTCGCGTCCGAGCACATCGCACCGGCAAGCTCACGGAATTGAAGCGTACGGCTGATGCCTTGCGCATCCATCCGGCGCTCACTCTCCGCTCGCATGCCGTTGAGATCCTGAGGCCTGACCTGGCCCAGAAGATAGCGGCCGGCGAAGTCGAGTATGACGACATCCTCCCCGATCTCGAAGCAGCGTTCAGCGCTCGTGTGATGAAAGCGGTACGCATGAGTGAAGGGGAGCGCACGGAATGACCTATCAATTTCCCCAACGTCTCAACGCGCTCCTCGACTGGCTTCGGTTGCAGGGTCTCGATATCGCCGCGGTGAAATCTGAGCGCCAGGCTGCGTTTATGGCGCAGCAGCTCGCCGGAACGCGGATCAAGTTCCCTGCCAAAGGCACGTCGTGCATGGGCGTGTTGCAAGACATCCAGGCGCGGATCGTCACTGGAAGCGTTTCCAGAGACCGACCATCTGGGGAGCGTCCCCAGATAGGGAGCAGGAACCCAAAGCAAAGGACCGTTCCACGCCAGAACGGTTTCGAAAGCCACGTACCGCCCGGCCTGGTCATCTACGCTGATGGTGCCTGCCACCCAAACCCCGGCATCGGTGGCTGGGGCTTCGCGGTCTACCGCGACGGTGTCGAGATCCATTCGGATTGCGGTGGCGAGCTCGAGGCGACAAATCAGACGATGGAGTTGACGGCCGCGCTGATGGCCCTGCGTTGGTTTGCCGAGCGTGGTGTCATCGAGCCGGTTCGCTTGCTTTCGGACAGTCAATACACCGTCAAAGGCTGYAATGAATGGATGCTGGGATGGAAGGCCAAGGGCTGGCGGCGTGGCGGGCCGAACGCGAAGCCGGAGAATGCCGCAGTCGCCAACCTCGAGCTATGGCAGGCGCTCGACCACGCGCTTTCACTGGTGCCGATCACGCTGGAATGGGTCAAAGGCCACGCCGGCATGCTTGGCAACGAGCGCGCCGACGAGTTGGCCGAGATGGGACGGGAGCAGGTCTTGCCCCGGCGAGAGCCGTCCCTGATCGAACAGCAACTCGTCTATGCCATCTGAGGGCCGAGGATGAGCATCCCAGCCCACGTCCAAGCGCTTTGCGATGAATTTGGTGTGCGTATCGTCCCCAAGCACACCTATCCGCGCATTGGCGAGACGCGAGCCGTCGCAGCGATCCGCAGGATGATCGATCGCCGCGGCATTGGGCATGCACGCATCGTCATGAGCACGCTCACCGAGACGGCCAACAACAAGGCCAGCCTTGAGGCTGAGTGCATCGGTGCTGCCTCCGATCTCTTGCTTGCCTGCCGGCATCACCAAGAGGCGGACCCGGAGAAGTGGTTTCAAGTCTGGGACATGTGTCCCGTCGGCGAGCTGCAGGCCGTAGCGCACGAGATGAGGGGTTTTGTGCCAGTGCGGTCAGCGCTTGCCGGCATGATCTACGAACGGATTTGGCGGGCTTACGGCCCCCGATCCACCCAGCCCGATTTCCTGGACGACAGAAGGATGCCGTCATGACCGAAGCCGACATTGCCGAGATGTTCATTCGTGCCGCCGAGACAGAGCGGAAGCTGCCACAGGTCCGGGGCATGAAGGAAACCACAGGCGGGTATGTGCTGCCGTGGATGCACGATCTTGCCGACATCAACAGCCGCCGCCGCACAGGGGATCGAAAGGAGAAGCTGCTCGACGGCGACGATCCTTTGAAGGAATGGGAAAAGGCATGGAT
>NZ_JBFUKO010000787.1:0-2214 GCF_056400805.1 Aminobacter sp. P4_H6_2 | reverse complement strand
GCACAACACGTTCACGCAAATCGAGCGAATAGGGCTTGGGCATGGCAAATCACCTCCGCACGGAAGTGAATCATGAACCCCACCTCACGGGAATCCCTCTCGATTCAATCTGAAAGTCCGATGCTCTAGTAGGGCGACCGGCACTGCTGGCGTGGGCCGCTATTGGGCTGGAAGGTGTTGTCCGAAGCCCGATATGACCGGTAGCGATTGTAGCACCACTGGACATGCGAATTGCCGTAGCCGCTGGGCTGGACATATCTCGGCTGGCTGGCGATCGCGCTGCCAACAATGGCGCCGCCAACAAAGGCACCCGCCGGATACCACCAGCCATTGTAGTGACGATAACCCGGACGGTAGTCGCGATACCCATGATAACCGTTGTAATATGCACCCCGGGCTACGGGATGAATATGGGCGTTGGGGTGATAGCGGACGTTCGGATGGTAGTGGACGTTGGGGTGGTAGCGGACGTTGGGGTGGACTTGAACCGGTCGATGCACATATCCACGATAAGCAACATTTTCGATCACAGGGTCGCTCTTCGGCGGCATGGGAAAATAGACCGCGGCGGCGACAGGAACCGCGTTCGCTAGCGCAAACGACGCGGCGATGGCGGTCRCCATCAATCCTGAAATCACCTTGTTCATCGTTGTCTCCTCACAGGGCCTTCGTCCCTTGCCCAATTGACGGTCGGGCTGGGGAGTTTGTTCCTGCAACGCGTGGCGGAGACCGTATCCTTGAGGGTGAGGCCTATCGCGACGGGAGGATTATGAGCGACGCTTGCGATCCTGCCATGGCAAAGCCCCACCGAATGGGTGCGGGTCTCGGTTTGTCGAGCGCTCAGCCATAGGGCGTGTAACATTGCTCGCGCGCGCCATTATAGGGCTGGAAGCTGTTGTTGTAGGCCCGGTATGACCGATAGCGATTGTAGCACCATTGCACATGCGCATAGCCAACGCTGGGGACAACATAGCTGTAAGTCGGCCCTTCGTCATAAAATGAGCTGCCAAAGAGAGCTCCAGGGAAGAAGCCATGATGGAAGTGGTCGTGGTCATGGAAGAAAGCATGGCCGCTTCCGTGCATATCAAAGTCACGACCTCCACGATGGTCGGCAAACGCCATATTGCGCGACGGCCCGGCGTTCATTTGCATGCCGTTGCCGGCAAAATGTCCGCCCGCGCCACCGGAACGCATCATCATTTCCATGCCACGTGCGGCAGCAGGTGCTGCCGATGCCACGGCAAAAGAGGCCATGACAGCCGCGGCCATCAGGCCTGAGGTGATCGTACGCATGATCGTCTCCTCAAGAGAGCTAGTTCAACTGGTACATAAACGTCTGGGAGGGGCAAAACGCCCTGAGGCCAGGCAGAACGAACAGGCCGCAAGGCGGCGTCTGGTGCTGGAGGTGGGGCTGAAAACATGGCGAGCGCATGGGTGTCTGAACTCGCTTTTTGTGGCTCAAGCATATCCGGTTGTGGTTTGAACAGCCGAATGCTAACTGCTTTGGCAATATAAAGAGTTCTCTCGAACTGAATGACGCTCATGCTGAAATCGTCAATCGGCCGCTTTGCAATAGTGGGAGTGATTGCCACCCTAACGCATCTATGCGTGGCGGCATTCTTGCTCAGTCTCGTGCCATCAATGCATGCCGTTGTGGTTAACACCATAGCATTTTGTGTCGCGGTTTTTGTTTCATACTTGGGGCATTCACGATTTACGTTCAAGCGAGAAGGCTCCGCCTGGAAGTATTTCCTCACCAGCGTTATGGGATTGCTAATCAACAACTCCATAGTCATCGCCGCAGGTTTCTTCATTCCATACAAGATGCTGTGTATCGCCGTCGGAACACTCATGGCTCCAGCTTTTGTCTACTTGGTTTCGAGTCGATGGGTATTTCAAAGGCGTCAACAAAATGGATAATCGACCTCAAGTAATATCCAATACCGCACGTATAACAATAATAGTTCCTGTTAAAAACGAAGAAGAATCAATTCCGCATTTCCTAGAGCAATTTACAGCGCGAGTTCCGGGCACGATTGCTCAGTTTAGCTTTCTTTTTATTGATGACGGGTCGACCGACAATACGATTGAGGTGCTTCGGAAAATCTGTCTTGAAGACTCGCGGGTTCATTACCTCAAATTGACGAGGAACTTCGGCAAAGAAGCCGCAATGACTGCCGGCATTGATCACGTCGATTGTGATGYGGCGATCAT
>NZ_JBFUKO010000786.1:0-2220 GCF_056400805.1 Aminobacter sp. P4_H6_2 | reverse complement strand
CGGTATCACCAAGGCATCGCTGCAGACGCCGTCCTTCATCTCGGCCGCTTCCTTCCAGGAAACGACCAGGGTGTTGACGGAAGCTGCGGTCGCCGGCAAGACCGACATGCTGCAGGGTCTCAAGGAAAACGTCATCGTCGGCCGTCTTATCCCGGCGGGCACGGGCGGCATGATGAGCCAGATCAGGCGCATCGCCACCTCGCGCGACGAACTGATCCTCGACGAGCGCCGCAAGCTCTCGGGTGTCGAGGTCGCCGAGCCGATCCTGACCGACATGGTCAACGCCGCTCAATAAGGGCGTCGTCCAACAAGAATGGGAAAGGGGGCTTCGGCCCCCTTTTTTTATTTGGGTGACACCTGGGCTTCATGTGCCTGTCAAATGCCGTCGCTATCATTGCGGGTCCGACGCGCATTACAGGTGACTGCATCATGAAGTTTCTTCTTTCCGCCATCGCTGCCGTGCTGGCCTCGTCAGTGATTTCGGCCCACGCGCAAGACACCGGTCCGCTCAAGGCGACGCTGCTTGGCCAGGTCGTTCTCCCGACCGGCCTGAAGATCGCGGGAACCGAGTTCGGCGGCATTTCCGGCCTCGACTATGATGCGGCGAGCGAGCTGTTCTACGCCATCTCGGACGACCGCTCGGAACGCGCGCCGGCGCGGCTCTACACGCTGAAACTTGCGATCGACGACAAAGGTGTCCACGGCGTCGATATCGTGTCGAGCAATGCTCTACGTGACGCTGAGGGTGCTGTCTTCGCCAAGAAGGATGTCGACCCCGAGGCGATCCGCTTCGATGCGTCGGCCAACCGGATCTTCTGGTCGAGCGAGGGCGATGCTGGCGGCAAGCCGGCTATCTACGAAGCAAAGCCAGATGGCAGCCACATCAGGAGTTTTGCCATTCCACAGGCTTATTTGCCCAATGCCGACAAGACGTCGGGTGTTCGCGGCAATCTTTCATTTGAAAGCCTGGCCATCTCGCTCGACGGCAAGACCCTTTGGGCAGGAACAGAAAATGCCCTGGCCCAGGACGGCGAAAAGGCCAGGCTGGAAGCCGGCAGTCCGTCGCGCATCACCGGCTTCGACATTGCCAGCGGTGCGGTGACGGCCGAGTATGTCTATGAGAACGGACCGATCTTCGCCAAGGCAACGCACGATCCATTCTACAACGACAACGGCCTGTCCGAACTCCTGTTCTTCGGACCTGGCGAACTGTTGACCGTCGAGCGTTCCTTCGCCCTTGGCATCGGCAATCAGATCAATTTCTATCTGGCAAACTTTGCGGGTGCCACCGATGTGAAGGGGCTCGCGTCGATCAAGGACGTTACGGCAACGCCTCTAACCAAGCGCAAGGTCCTGACGATCGGCGAGGGCGATTTCGGTCTCGACATCGACAATATCGAGTCTGTGACCTGGGGGCCGGAAGTCGACGGCAAGCGTACGCTGGTGATCGCCTCCGACAACAATTTCAACCCCGAGCAGTTCACCCAGTTCGTGGTGTTGAAACTGGACCCCGCCACCAACTAAGTGGAATCGCGCCACGGGTCAAAGGCCCGCTGAACCGGAGACGACCGACATCGGCGGGCAGGGCGGGTCAACGGACTTGAAATCAACGCGGCTCGTTAAAGGTCACKATCGACACTTCGCCTTCGAGCGCGCCTTGATAGGCTGAGATCTGCGGCTCGTCGTCGGGTTCGCCTTGCATGTCGCCGATCTGGTCAAGCTCGGCTTCGGCGTAACCTTCCTTGGCCAGGGCGTCGAGTGCCAGGCGCACAGCGGTATCGTCGTCCGGTGCGACGAGCATGATATGGACGCCTTCGGGCTTGCCACCCTTCTTACGCCAGACTCGTCCGGTGATGATCGTCACCGGCCGCTCTTCGTTGTCGTTCATCAGTGATTCCCTGTTTTAGATTCGCAAGTGCGGGGATTCGCCCCGGTTTCACCGATTTTCGCATGAAGAGTGGGGGGCAAAACAGGGCAAACAGCGTCACAAACCGGCTTAGTCCTTATGTTGCAGCGCAATAAAGTTGCTCCAGGCGCCTTGCACGGCCCGAAGTGCCGGTTTCGTTAAGGTTTTTAGAGGGACGGGCTTGAYGGTTCCCGGTCATGCGAGTAGATACCGCCTCGTCTGAGCCGATGTGAGGTTGGTCTTTCCGAAGCGACAAGCTTTAGAGTTCACCTCAAACAGGGTTCGTTTTTACGAGCRAGAAGACATTTCCGGCG
>NZ_JBFUKO010000785.1:0-2225 GCF_056400805.1 Aminobacter sp. P4_H6_2 | reverse complement strand
CAACTCCCCGACGGGCCAGTCGCCGAAATCTTCAGGCGAGAAGGTATCCAGTTCGAGACCGCCCCCGCCCAACACCATCTGGCCCGCGGACAAAGACGCGACAGTGCCGCTGCCACTGTCGTCCGCACCCTTCCAGCGTTTACAAAATTCTTGAAGGCCCGAAATGTCGCGATCGTACACACGAACGATGGCCGCACGCACATCACCTGGGGGCTTGCGGCACGTCTCGCCGGATCCAAGCATCTTTGGCATCACCGCAATGACGCATCGTCGTTTGGGCTGCGCCGCGTAGCGCCCTGGCTTTCCAATCACGTGGTGGCGGTATCGAAATTTGCTTCGCCGCCCCCTGGGTTCTTTTCGGCCGCGAGCAAATGCAGCGTCGTTCACAGCCCCTTCGACGTGAACATGACGGCTGGGATGGAGCGCTCGGATGCCCGAAGCATGGTTCTTGCAGAAATCGGAGCCCCGCCCGACACGCTGCTCTTCGGCTACGTTGGAACTCTGGTTGACCGCAAACGCCCGGTGCTGTTTGTCGAGGCGATCGCTGCGCTGAAGCGAATGGCCCCTGAAATAAAACTGGCAGGTCTGCTTCTCGGCAATTCGCTCCATGGCCTCGACGAACAGGCGAAATCGCGTGCTAAAGCACTTGGGATTGTCGATCATGTCCACTTCCTGGGTTTTCGCTATCCCGCCGAGYCCTGGATCGCAGCGCTCGATGCGCTTTTGGTAACGGCGGTGGATGAACCCTTGGGGAGAACCCTTGTCGAGGCGATGTTGCTCGGCACACCGGTTGTCGCCGCCGACTCGGGTGGAAACCCGGAGGCGATCGAAGATGGGCAGACCGGGCTTCTTGTTCGACCGGATGATCCCGACGCGTTCGCCAAAGCGGGCCTGAAACTGCTGCAAGATGCCCAGATGCGCCAGCACATCGTCGAAACCGCTCGCAGCAACGCACGCTCGCGTTTCAGCGTCGAGCGACATGTACGCGAGATCACGCGGGTCTACGATGAACTCCTCGCTTCCGATAATCGGAAGGCGAAGGCATACGGGTGAATGTGGTAAGTTCGCGCAGAACCGTCGCGCGAGACAGCCGTGGCAGAAACCGGACAATCAATTTCGGCCTGGCGGCAGTTCGCCAGCCTTTCTGGCAGGACGTCCAGCGGCCTATCGGCCCTCGAGCGTATCGTTCTCTACGCCGGTGTCTTCTTCGCGCCGTATGCCAATCTGCGGTTACCGCAGGTGTTTTTTACCCTCAGCGATTTTTTCTTCTGCCTGAGTTTTTTCATTCTTTTGATTGCCGGCCTTATCCCCAACAGGCCGCTTGGCAGAGCAACATCGACGTGGCTGCTGGCCTTCACGCTGCTGTTCGTGGGGCTGATGGCCGGAAGTCTTTTGCGCGGAAGTGCCGAACGTGGCCTGATCGTCACCACGCAGTATCTCTTCTCCTACCTCATCCTGATGGTCGTTCTGGCGCGTAAAGACCCGCAAGAAGCCCATCGTCTGGCCGCCATTTTCCTGGCGAGCATCATTCTGGTCGACATCCACGGCATCTATACCTTCTACGCCGTGGGTTATGTGCCCGGCGATAGCAAAGGCGTGGTCACCGGCGGGCTGCGGCTGGCCACCGTGCTCAGGAATCCGAATCTCGCGGCGTCGATGAACGCTTTGATCATGCCGATCCTGCTCTATTTTTGGTCTTCGGGCCGAATAAAGGCCTATGTCGCATTGCCCGCGGTGGCGATCTGCCTGGTGACGATCGTACTCACGAGTTCCAACAGCGGGCTGATCCTGATCACGATCTGCCTGGCCGTCTTCACGACATGCATCATGACCACGCGGCTGCTCTTGCGTTTGGCGATCGTGGGTGCCGTCCTGGCAACGGGCTTTGTAACATTCGGCGGCACGGAACTTTTGCCCAAGACGTTTCACAAGCGGGTCCTGGCAGCACTTTCCTCAGGCGACACGTCCGAAGCGGGAACCTTGATCTCGAGAACAGCACTCATGGAGGAAGCGGTCGAGGTGATAGCCCATGAGCGCATTGTGCTGGTGGGCCTTGGTGCCGACCAGTTCCGCGAACGAAGCGTACAGGAAGCTCCGGTTCACAACCTCTATTTGCTTCTATGGGTGGAAGGCGGGCTACTGGCTGTTGTTGGCTGGATCATGTTCTCGGGCGTCGGCGTCCTGCTTTGGTTCGCCATCAAAAGGGCCGGCGGGGACAAATATGC
>NZ_JBFUKO010000784.1:0-2234 GCF_056400805.1 Aminobacter sp. P4_H6_2 | reverse complement strand
CGATGAGCCCGACCTTCATCAACCAGCTGATCCAACTGGTGAAGGCGACATCGCTGGTCTCGCTGGTCACGCTGACCGACATGACCTTCCGCGCCAAGGAGATCTCCCAGATCGAATACGACCCGGTGCCGATCTACACCTCACTGCTGCTTGCCTATTTTATCGTCTGCTATCCGGTCGCGCTGTTCGGGCGCTGGGCCGAACGGCGCATCAACCCGGYCAGGGAGGCGCATCGTGGCGTTTGATGTCGGCTTTGCGCTGTCGACGGTGCCCACTATCTTGAGTGCCATCGGCATGACGCTGCTGGTGGCGGCCTTCAGCTGCGTTGGTGCCTCGGCGATCGGGTTCGGCTTTGAACTGATCCGCCGCTCGGGCGGCTTGGCGGGCCTCTTCGTAGGCTTCGTGATCGACTTCATCCGGGCAACGCCGGTGCTGGTCTGGCTCTACTGCCTGTATTTCATATTGCCGTTTTACGGCATTCGCCTTGGTGCGCTTGCCGTCGGCATCATCGGGCTCAGCCTCTATTACAGCGGTTATCTCGCAGAGGTGTTCAAGGCTGGCATCGATGCCATCCCCAATGGTCAGGCCGAAGCCGCAATGGCCCTGGGACTCGGCAGGATGGATGAGACCATCTTTGTCATGGCCCCACAGATGCTGCGCAACATCGCGGCCCCGATGGGCAACTATTTCGTCTCGATCCTCAAGGCGACGCCTTATCTGGCAGTGCTGGCAGTGCCCGAGATGCTGGGGCGCGCCTTCGACATCGCATCCGACACCTACCGCTATGCCGAGCCGCTGACGGTCGCTGGCCTCATCTTCCTTGGTCTCGCACTCATCATCTCGCAAGYGATCAAAAGGCTTGAGATCCGCCTGCTTGGGCCAACAGCCAGGTAGGCCGGCGGGCGGTCACGTCTTCGCAAAATCAAACCCTTAGCTTGCACACCTCAAGGGACTAGAGAGAACCATGACCCAGACCGACGACAAGCTCGCCGTCCAGATAACCTCGCTCAACAAATGGTATGGCACCTTCCATGTGTTGAAGGAGGTCGACCTCACCATCCAAAGTGGGTCTCGCGTCGTGATCTGCGGACCGTCGGGTTCAGGCAAATCAACCCTGATCCGTTGTCTGAATGGGCTCGAAGCCTACCAGCAGGGCACCGTGACCCTGGGCACGATCCGGCTGGGCGACAACGCCAGGGAGACAATACTCGCCCGTCGACAGACCGGAATGGTGTTCCAGAGCTTCAATCTGTTTCCGCATCTGACTGTTTTGTCGAACTGCACCTTGGCCCTGCGCCGCGTGCTTCGCATGCCACGCAACGAAGCCGAAAGCCTGGCGCGGCATTTTCTCGAAAAGGTCCGTATTCCCGAACAGGCAAACAAATACCCCGCACAACTGTCAGGCGGACAGCAGCAACGCGTGGCCATCGCCCGTGCACTGTGCATGAACCCGCGCCTGATGCTGTTTGACGAGCCAACCTCGGCACTCGATCCCGAGATGGTCAAGGAGGTGCTCGATGTCATGACCGGGCTCGCCCGCGAGGGCATGACGATGATCTGCGTCACCCATGAGATGGGTTTTGCCCGTGAGGTTGCCGACCAGGTCGTGTTCATGGATCAGGGCAGCATTGTCGAACAAGCCTCGCCGGTGGCTTTCTTTTCGACACCCAATCATCCCCGCGCCCGGTCCTTCCTCAACACGCTGTTGCATTGACGAGGGTGGATTGACGAGGAGGGAGGGATCAGTGGCAAACGACACACGTATCTGGACCGACATCGATTTTGACAGGGACGGCAAGCAGATCGCTTGCCTGCGGCTGCCGTTTTCGAGTGACCGCTCCGCCTACGGCACCATTCCGATCCCCATTGTCTGCATCAAGAATGGCAACGGGCCGACAGCCCTGCTTGTCGCCGGCAATCATGGTGACGAGTATGAGGGCCAGGTTGCGCTCAGCAAGCTCGCCCGCCAGCTCGACACAAGCGAACTTTGCGGCCGCATCATCATCGTGCCGGCATTAAACTATCCCGCGGTGGATGCAGGCAGGCGAGTGTCGCCGCTTGATCAGGGCAATCTCAACCGGCTGTTTCCCGGCGATGCCAATGGCTCGCCGACCCAGATGATCGCCCACTATGTCTCAGAGGTGCTTTTACCCCTCGCCGACATCGTCATCGACCTGCATTCCGGCGGCACGTCGCTGTTTTATCTGCCCTGCTGCCTGATCCGTACTCCGTAC
>NZ_JBFUKO010000783.1:0-2236 GCF_056400805.1 Aminobacter sp. P4_H6_2 | reverse complement strand
CTCGGGGCCATGGGATGAGAGAACGACGATCCGCTCGATGCCCGCTGCGGCAGCAAATCTAGTTACTTCTTTCACGGAATTTGGTTCGGCACCTGCCAAGAAGACTTTCGCTACTCCGGCGAAAGCTTGGGCAGCGTCCTGCGGACTCGTAATTGACCCTGACATGACTTGGGTTCCTTGCGCCCAGCCGTCAAGCTGCCCAGGCTCGGCCAGGACACGAACGGATACGCCACTATCGAGCAACTGCCGGGCGAGATGTCGACCGACAAGACCAGTCGGACTGGAACCCTCTCTTTTTCGAGGGGCCACAGTGGTCAGCAGAAAGATGGGTTGAGTATTCCGTTTCGCGCACATGCAAGACCCTCATCACCAATAGCGGTAGAGATCTTGCGCCTGATCGCATGTCAGGTTGCGGATCGATTTAATGCTGGGCAGTTTGCATGGGCCTTCAGCGCACTTCAAGTCTATATTTGCCTAGATCAGCAGCAGGCCCTTCATGCTGGCAATACCCTTCTTGCCGATGATGATGTGGTCGTGCACCGAAATGCCGAGCGGCTTGGCCGTGTCGATGATCGTCTTGGTCATGTCGATGTCGGCGCGCGACGGCGTCGGGTCGCCTGAGGGATGATTGTGCACGAGGATAAGCGCGGTTGCCGACAGCTCCAGCGCCCGCTTGCTGACTTCGCGCGGATAGACCGGGGTGTGGTCGACTGTTCCCGTCTGCTGCACCTCGTCGGCGATCAGCACGTTCTTCTTGTCGAGGAACAGGATGCGGAAGTGTTCGCGTGCCTCAAAGGCCATTGCGGCACGGCAGTAGTCGAGCAACTGTGGCCAGGACGACAGCACTTCGCGGCCGCTGATCTCGCCGCGCGCCATACGCTTGGCCGATGCCGCAATGATCTTGAGGTCAAGCGCAACCGAAGGTCCGATGCCCTTGACCTCCTGAAGCAGGTTGGTGGTGGCGCCGAGTACTTCCGCCAGCGTGCCGAAGCGGGCGAGCAGGGCCTTTGCCACCGGCTTGGTGTCGGAGCGCGGGATCAGCCGGAACAGCAGCAGTTCGAGCAGCTCGTCGTCGGCGAGCGTGTCGCCGCCATTCGTCGAAAACCGCTCGCGCAGCTGGTCACGATGGCCGAGATAGTGGGGCTTTTCCGGCGCGGCATCTCGTTTGATCGGCGGCAACGGAAGCTCGCCGAAGAAATCGCGCTCGTCGTGGTCGTTGTTCGCCACCGCTATCGCCCCCGCCGGAACACCGGCGAGGCGATATTATGCGGACAAGCCCGGCCGGTCGAGCCCTTTGGCGGATAGCGTGAAAATCTCGCAGCCTGTGGCGGTGACACCGACGGTGTGCTCGTATTGGGCCGACAATGAGCGGTCACGCGTCACGGCGGTCCAGCCGTCGGACAGCACCTTCACATGCGGGCGGCCGAGATTGATCATCGGCTCGATGGTGAAGATCATGCCTTGGCGCATCTCGACGCCCTCGTTGACGTTGCCATAGTGCAGGATGTTTGGCGCGTCGTGGAACAAGGCACCCACGCCGTGGCCACAGAAATCGCGCACCACCGAACAGCGCTCGGCTTCTGCATAGGTCTGGATGGCAGCGCCGATAGCGCCCGTGCGTACGCCAGGGCGCACTGCGGCAATGCCGCGCATCAGGCACTCATGGGTGACTTCAAGCAGGCGCTCGGCGGCGCGCTTGATGTTGCCGACCGGGTACATGCGGCTCGAATCGCCGTGCCAGCCATCGAGGATATAGGTGACGTCGATATTGACGACATCGCCGTCCTTGAGCGGCTTGTTGTCGGGAATGCCGTGACAGACGACGTGGTTGATCGAGGTGCAGCTCGACTTGGTGTAGCCGCGGTAGTTGAGTGTGGCCGGCATCGCGCCATGATCCATGCCGAACTCGAAGACGAAGCGGTCGATGGACTCGGTGGTGACGCCGGGTGCGACGCGATCGACCAACTCGTCGAGACACTGAGAGGTGAGCGCGCAGGCCTTGCGCATGCCTTCGAAGGCCTCCTCTCCATAGAGACGGATCTGGCCTGTGTTCCTGAGGGGCGCCGTGGCGGCGTCGAGATAGCTGACCATTGACCTCTGCCGAGTATGTCTGGGGTTGCTCGCGACGTGCTGCGAGGCGTTGCCGCAGATTTGGCACCGGAAGCGTCCAGATTCAACCCGCAAAGGCCAAACCGCAGCGATATGCGGCGTTTGGCCAGCAAAAACCGCCAATGTC
>NZ_JBFUKO010000782.1:0-2237 GCF_056400805.1 Aminobacter sp. P4_H6_2 | reverse complement strand
ATGCCCGCCTTGGCGGCGTGCTCCTGGAAGATCACGGCCATGTCAACGGCGCGCGACGAGATGGCTTCCGAGGTCTGCAAAACGATCGGGCCCTTGAAGCCTGTCTTGTCGAACAGTTCCTTGGCGCGTGCCGGATCGTATTCCGTCTGCGGCAGGTCGGCTGCGTAGACCGGATCGCTCGGTGCAACGGGTGTATCGTTGGCAATGCGGCCGACACCCACCGAAACGCGCTCAAGCATGTCGGGACGGTTGACGGCAAGCTTGAGGGCCATGCGCATGTCGGGATTGTCGAACGGCGCCATATCCGTGCGCATGTTGAAGCAGATGAAACCGCGACCTTCGGTGTTGTAGATCTTCAGGTTCGGCATCTGGCGCATCAGCGGCGCGGTACGCGCGTCGAGCAGCGTGGTCAGATGGATCTGGCCGCTCTGGAAAGCGCTGCCCAGCGCCGAGGCATCGTTGATCGCAAGGAACTCGACGCTGTCGACAAAGGCTGCGTCCGACTTGAAATAATTCTCGTTGCGCTCGGCTTCGAGAACTTCGCCCGGCGAGAACCTTTTCAGCTTGTAAGGCCCGGTGCCCACGCCATCAAACGTCGTTGTTCCAGCCGGAACGATGCCGAGCGAGAAAGCCGTCAGCATGGCGGGGAACATGTAGTTGGCTTCGGGCAGGTCGATGATGACGCGGTTTGGACCATCCGCACGGATATCGGCGACGCCCTTGATGATGCTGCGCATGTTGGAACGCGAAGCTTCTTCGGCGTGGCGCTTCAGCGAAAAGACCACGTCTTCGCTGGTGAAGGCCTTGCCATTGTGGAAGGTCGCACCCTCGACCAGATCAAAAATCCAGGTCTTGCCGCCATTGGACGGCTCCCAGCTCTTGGCGAGACCGGGGCGCAGTTCCATGTCCAGTCCGTGAACCTCGATCAGCGAGTTGTACGTGATGCCGGACATGACCGCCGTGTAAGGCGAACCGAATGTGCGCGGGTCCAGCGAGTCCGCCGTCGAGGCACCACCACTGGCCACCACAAGGTGTCCGCCGCGCTTGGGCTCAGCCGCCCACGCACCACCGCCGGGCAATGCCGCCATCAGGCCGGAAGCCGCTGAAATCTTGAGCAGGCTTCGGCGCGAAATCGTAAACATCTTCCTCACTCCCTTTTTCACAAATTGTCCCGCAACGCCCGCTCCTTTTGCGGCGTTCAGCAGGCATTCCCCTCTGCACCTGGCCCCTCTGCGCCCGGCGTGAACCAAAGCGGCAAGGCGCTGGGCCTCACCGCTCCTCCATGGTCATTCGCCAGGCTCTCCCTTCGCCAGGTCGCCCAACTGGCGCGACTTGACGAACTGCAGACGTTCGTAAACCAGATTTCTCGCAGCATCGGCTCCGCGCGCCTCGACGCAAGCAATCAGCGCGCGCTGAAACGCCACGGCGCGACGGGCTACGTCAGGCGACGAGCCGCGGACATAAAGCGGCATCAAGACATGGCTAAGCGCCCTGAACTGCGCGACCAGAACCCGGTTGTGGGAAGCCCCGACAACGCAGCCGTGGAAATTGATCGCCGCCCAGGTGAATTCCTCGGGGTCGTCGATCAGGCGCTCGGCCTCGGCCAGCGCGTCATGCAGCGCCTTGATATCGGCGCTGTCGGCGTTGGTTGCCGCAAGGCCTGCCGCCATCACTTCAATGGCGATCTGGGTGTCGAGCAGCTCTTCGGTGCTGATGCCGATCAACTTCAGCTGGATGGCAATGGTCTCGGCCAGGCGCTCGGAATTGCCCTCGGCGACAAAGATGCCGCCCTTGATGCCAACCTTGACCTCGATCACGCCCGACGCCTGGAGCGAGCGCAAGGCATCGCGCATCGTCATGCGGCTGACGCCGAATTGCAGCGCCAGCGACGACTCCGAGCCAAGCCGATCGCCGGGGGCCAGCCTGCCGGCAAACAGAACCGTTCGTATCTGATCGATCACGTTCGCCGAGAGCGTGGACTGCTTGCCCGAGGACCATAGGCGCTCGGCCGGCCCGACCATCTGGGTCAGACCGCCACCGTCAGCATCAGGCGCTTTTTGCATGCCTATCCCTTTGATACGATATTTAGGACAAAAAAGAGTATTTCGAGTCGAATATCAAGCTAAAAATGACGATTGCACGACCATTTTTTTTAAACTATCATATGTTTTGAAAATGGCGGTAACGAGCTCCCGCCTTCAACAATTTCAATCAGTTGAGTGGGACATGATCATAGA
>NZ_JBFUKO010000781.1:0-2239 GCF_056400805.1 Aminobacter sp. P4_H6_2 | reverse complement strand
CTACTTCATCGACGACAAGTCGCAGCTATCGCACGTCTGGGAGGTCGAATTCCGTTCACTGGACGGCGACACGCCAGTCACGTCGACCGGGCTGACCCGCATCGATCATGTCGGGCAGACGATGGATCACGGCGAGATGCTGACTTGGCTTTTGTTCTACACCTCAATCTTCCAGACGCGCAAAGCGCCGCTGGTCGACGTCATCGACCCCTCTGGCATCGTTCGCAGCCAGGCAATCGAAAGTGACGACGGCGCGCTGCGACTGACGCTCAACGGTGCGGAGAACCGGCGTACCCTTGCCGGCCACTTCATCGCCGAAAGTTTCGGCTCGAACGTGCAGCATCTCGCCTTTGCCTGCGACGACCTCTTCAAAACTGCTGCCGCCCTGAGGGCGCGCGGCTTCGAACCCCTGCAGATTTCACCCAACTATTATGACGATGTGGAAGCGCGTTTCGGCCTTGAGCCGGAACTGGCCGACAGGTTGCGCGAGCACAACATGCTCTACGACCGCGATGAGGGTGGCGAATATTTCCAGCTTTACGCGCCGACCTGGGGCGAAGGTTTCATCTTCGAGATCGTCGAACGTCGCGGCGGCTACAAAGGCTACGGCGCCCCGAACGCCCCGTTCCGCATCGCCGCCCAAAAACGGAATATGCGCCCGAAGGGCATGCCGCGCCAGTGACCCAATTACAAATGGACCGCCGGCCGAAACTCAGCGGGAGGTGCGGCGATTTTCCGGGTGAAGCGTCTTGCCGAGGATCGTCCCGTCGCGTCCGATGACGTGGGCGCTGGCGCCGACGATGAGCGGATCGTGGGCTTCCACGCTGCGTGGGCCATCGCCGTGATAGGGCAACGCGTTCAGGAAATGCCGCATACAGTTCAATCGCGCCCGCTTCTTGTCATCGGATTTGATGATGGTCCAAGGCGCGTCAGCCGTGTCGGTGAAAAAGAACATGGCCTCCTTCGCTTCAGTGTATTCGTCCCACTTGCTAAGGGATGCCTTATCGATCGGTGACAGTTTCCACTGCTTCAACGGATCCGTCTCGCGCTCGGTGAAGCGGCGCGCCTGTTCATTTTTGGTTACCGAAAACCAGTATTTGAACAGCCGTACGCCGGAGCGAACGATCATCCTTTCGAGTTCAGGGCATTCGCGCATGAATTCGAGATATTCATTGGGCGAACAAAACCCCATCACCCGCTCGACGCCAGCGCGGTTGTACCAGGAGCGGTCGAAAAACACGATCTCGCCTGCTGCTGGAAGATGCTGAAGGTAGCGCTGAAAAAACCATTGCGTCCTTTCGCGCTCGGTTGGTTTTTCAAGCGCCACGACCTTGGCAGCGCGCGGATTGAGGTGTTCCATGTATCGCTTGATCGTGCCGCCTTTCCCAGCAGCATCGCGTCCTTCAAACAGGACCACAATCTTCTGGCCGGTCTCCTTGGCCCAACTTTGGGCCTTGAGGAGTTCGACCTGAAGGCGACCCATCTGCTCCAGATAGAGCTTGTTGCTCAGTCCGGCGCGATACGGATACTCGCCTGTTTCAAAGGTGTGACGTATGGCTTCGGGGTTCCTCCGAAGTGAAGGAATGTCGATGTGATGTTCGTTCAACGATGGTGCTGGAGCCGCGTCGGCAAGGCTGATCGCTGTTTCTGCTGCCAGGGGCTGGTCTTGATTTGGAGCGGTCGGATTGACGTCGTCCGCGCCCAGCTGTGTGCGTGCGATCAATGTCTCATCCAGGCTGGGGGCTGTTGTCTCGGCCATAATGCGCGCCTTCTCCGTCTCGCGATGATTGAAGAAGGTAATCGCAGCCATCGGGTATGGAGTTGATCTGGATCAACGAGGTGTAGAGCCGCTCGCAGTTCGCGTTCGGATCGGCCATGATGGCATCACTCGGGTGAAGCTTTCGTGAGAGCCACCGTCGTGGACCCTGTGGCGATATTCCCCAGGGCAGCAATAGAACTAGCGCTCGTTGGTATGAAGGTGGTGAGATGCTCAAAAAACTGAAAGGGGGCAAGCCTGGGGCGATCCAGGCGCCCCCCAAAGGGTGCTAGACAATGCCCCGCGGGGGGTGGTGGCGGGGTACGAAGCATCAGCTAGCAATCAAAATGTACAGGAATATGAATCCATTTCAATTGATTTATGAAAATATCTGAATTGTTTTCTTGTTCTATTTTTGTTGGCTTCCTAGGGAATGGGGTGGTCAATCGGACTCGAGTTGGGGCTTGCTCGGTAGTCTAGACT
>NZ_JBFUKO010000780.1:0-2240 GCF_056400805.1 Aminobacter sp. P4_H6_2 | reverse complement strand
CTGGTACGGCTGTCGGGCGAGGGGCTGATCGCTACGCTGCCCAACCGCTCGACAATGGTGTCGAACATCGACTTTCTCAATATGCACACCTATTTCGACGCGCTGGTGTTGATGTACCGCGTGACGACGCGGCTGGCGGCCCAACATCACCGCGCCGACGATCTCAAGATCATTCGCGCCCACCAGGCCGAGTTTGCCGCCGCCGTGCAGGCGCAGGACGCACTCGCCATGATCGCCACCAACGCGGCTCTGCACCAGGCGATCTCGGAAGCCGGGCGCAATCCCTATTTCTCCAGCCTGTTCAATCGGCTGCTCGACGAGGGGCGGCGTATCCTCAGGCTCTATTACCAGTCCTACGACGACCGGCTGCCGCAGCGCTTCGTCGACGAGCATGAAGACATGATCGCAGTCATCGCCGCGCGTGACGTCGAGGCCGCCGACCGGCTGGCCAAGGCGCATGCCGAGCAGATCGTGGACCAGATCCAGAAGCTTTTCACCCGCAATGAGAGGCTTGAAGTGGCGTTGTAAGTTGCCCTCGAATTCTTGTCGACAAATAAAATGCAAAGCGTATAATCGACGGCGAGGGCACGGATACGGCGTCGTTTTGGCGTGGCGGTCGTGCCGATTTCACTGGCCCAGAGGAGTTTGAGATGAAGGCGAAGATTTTCACCGGAGTAATTCCCGCCCTGATGACCCCCTGCAAGGCGGATCGCACCCCTGACTTCGACGCGCTCGTCCGCAAGGGCAAGGAGCTGATCGGGCAGGGCATGTCGGCGGTCGTCTATTGCGGCTCCATGGGTGACTGGCCACTACTGACGGACGCCCAGCGCATGGAGGGCGTGGAACGCCTGGTGAAGGCGGGCATTCCTGTCATCGTCGGCACCGGCGGCATCAACAGCGCCTCGGCGGTGGCCCACTCGGCGCACGCCCAGAAGGTAGGCGCACAGGGCCTCATGGTCATCCCCCGCGTGCTGTCGCGTGGTTCTTCGCTCACCGCCCAGAAGGCGCATTTCAGCGCAATTCTGTCGGCGGCTGCTGATCTGCCCGCAGTCATCTACAACAGCCCTTACTATGGCTTCGCCACCCGCGCCGACCTGTTCTTCGCGTTGCGTGCCGAGCACAAGAACCTCGTCGGCTTCAAGGAATTCGGCGGCAATGCCGACATGCGCTATGCCGCCGAGCACATCACCAGCCGCGATGACGGCGTTTCCCTGATGATTGGCGTTGACACCGCCGTCTTCCATGGCTTCGTCAACTGCGGCGCGACTGGTGCCATCACGGGCATCGGCAACGTGCTACCGAAGGAAGTGATCCACCTCTGCAACCTGTCGCAGGCAGCTGCCGCCGGTGACGTTGATGCCCGCCAGCGCGCGCTAGAGTTGGAGCAGGCGCTGGCCGTGCTGTCGTCCTTCGACGAAGGCGCCGATCTCGTCCTCTATTTCAAGCACATGATGGTGATGAAGGGCGACAAGGAGTACACGCTCCACTTCAACGAGACCGATGCACTGACCGACAGCCAGCGCGGCTACTGCGAGGCGCAGTTCAAGCTGTTCAACAGCTGGTATGGCGAGTGGAGCAAGCTCCCCGGCGCGGTCGAGAAGTACAAGGGCTGATCCATACCCCTGGAAACGAAAAGGCCCTCCCGAGCGATCGGGAGGGCCTTTCTATTTGGGCTGAGGCTTGACGGCGCATCTCGCCCTTGAGTGGCCGTTTCCTATGAAACGGCGTCGAGCCCTTGTGCGAGCAGGCGGTCGAGGTGCTCGATCTCGGCGGCGGTGAGCACGATGCCGTCGGCCTTGGATTTGGCGCGCGCGACATAGCGGCGCTGCGAGGGCAGGCGGGCACCCTGGCCGGCGATCGCCTCGAACAGTGTCTCCGCCCGGGCAAAGGGATTGCCGGGACGGCCGGCGGAGAAAGCTTGCGGCGAAAAGGCCAGGATGAGTTCGCCATGCGGCGGGGCGAGCGTGGTTGTGCCGAGATATTCCAGCACTTCCGGGCTGGTCAGGTCGCCGATCATGATGCCGGCGAGCAGCTCGATCATCGTGCCGATGGCCGAGCCCTTGTGCCCGCCGAAGGGCAGCATGGCGCCGGCGAGTGCTGCCGACGGATCGGTCGTCGGGTTGCCCTCAGCAYCAATGGCCCAGCCTTCGGGCAACGGCTTTCCGGCACGGCGGTGCAACTCGATCTCGCCGCGCGCGGCGACCGAAGTGGCAAAGTCAAAGACGTAGGGTGGCTTATCC
>NZ_JBFUKO010000779.1:0-2241 GCF_056400805.1 Aminobacter sp. P4_H6_2 | reverse complement strand
GCAATGTCGTGATCGATCTCGGCCACGGCGACTCCCTGACGCTCGTCAACGTCGACGCAAAGGATATGCAGGCCAATCCGGACCACTATTTCACGGTCCATTGAGCCTGACACGGCGTGCCCTGAACTCCCCCTGCAGGGCACGCCGCCCCTTCTCCAACCTCTCTAAAGGACCAACGCGTGACGTCCGACCGTTCGAAGGTCGCGGGCGGCGGTACCAGCCTGGCACAGGCCTCCCAGCTTTGCTCGGAGGTGGCTGTCGTGGCCTGGGACATCCCCCCGCAACTACCAGCCCTGGGCAAATTCACCCTGGCCATGCAATCCCAGCCGGTCCCGCTCGTTAGCATGACGCTTCCGCGGTCAGATGGCGGGCAGTGCGTGCTTTGGGCTATGAAGCCAGGACACGAAGCGGAAGACGCGCAGATCGCCGCGGCTGACGGAAGCACGCTGCAGGCGTTCACGCTCCCGCCGGCCGCACGGCTGCCGCTTCTCGATGTGGAGACGCTTCTGGGCAACCTCTCGCCGGAAGGCCGCGTCAAGTTCCTGAACAATCTCCTGACCGTTTGGCGCAGTGCATTCCGGCTGTCCCGCGACGAGCTCTTTGGCAGTGTCGTCGAGGATGCCGTCTTCACCCTTGTGCCGGCGCCGCGGCTTGCCAATTCCGTCTGCCAGATCGCGCCCCGACGCTATCTCATTGAGACCGACATGAGCCCTGACCTGGGCGAGATCACCGGCATCTATGCCATCGGCGCTGGTTCCGTCGCGCGGCTGCCGTTGCAATTTGTCGTTGCCAACGGTTCGRAGCGGGGTTGGCAGTCCTGCCATTTCATTTTCGACACACCGCAGCCTGCCCGGCCGCTCCACATCATGTTCCTGGGCAAAAGGGGCATCGCTGTCCGGAACCTGCCGAACTGCCATCCGCGCCACCTCGATTTTCAGAAATGGTGGGCGGAGCAGCGCGGCGGCACGGGGCTGCGCGAGTTCGTCGTGCGTCAACTCTCAACAATGGCGGGCAGCGGCACGGCAACTGCAATCGACCTCCAGCAGCGGGCCCCGCTGCCGGCCCGGCAGGTGGCCAGGCCCCAGATGCATGCCGCTGTCGACCTGGCGCTTGCGTTGCCGGACGGCCTGCTCGCAGGCGGCTGGACCAACGATCAGACCTCCACCCTTGCCGGCATCGACTATATCAAGGAGGACGGCACGGCCCTGCCCCTCGACGGCAATTGGTACGAGTTCCCGGCCTGGAGCCGCGAACCGAAGACCWACGCAAAGACTGCCGTAACCGGCTTCATCGCCTGGCTTCCGCAGAAAGAGCCGCTTGGTCCACTACTCCAGCCACGCTTCCAGTTGCGGCTCGCCTCCGGTGCGGTGAAACCGCTCGTACCGAAGCCGCAGCCCTTCGAGCCAGGAGCGCAGCGCAACCGCATCCTGCGCGCCGTCCCCCCGCAGCATGCCGTGGACGATGCGTTCCGGACCATTCTTGCCCCGGCCCTCCAAAGCGTCGAACGTACCCTGGGCAAGACAATCAGCGTCGACCACACCAAGGACTATGGCCAGCCTCGAAAGGCACCACTCGCCTCGATCGTGGTACCTCTCTATCGGGTCCTCGATTTCCTGCGTTTTCAACTGTCCGGCATGGCCACCGATCCCTGGCTGGCGGAGAATGCCGAGATCATCTTCGTTCTGGATTCCCCCGAGTTCGAGGACGAGACGAAACACATGCTGGGCGGGCTGCACATCCTGCACGACCTTCCGATGAAGCTCGTGGTGATGAACCGCAATGGCGGCTATGCCCGGGCCTGCAACGCCGGTGCGCGCTTTGCGCGCGGCTCGGTTCTCGTCATGCTCAACTCCGATGTCGTGCCGCGTGAACCGGGCTGGCTCCAGTTGCTGGTGCGACCGCTTTTCGAACAACGCAAAGTCGGAGCCATCGGCCCGAAGCTGATCTTCGAGGACGGCTCGCTGCAGCATGCCGGGCTCTATTTCGGCCGCGACCAGCGCGGCATCTGGCTCAATCACCATTTCTACAAGGGGATGCCCGGACGCTATCCACCGGCGCAGGGTGCCCGCAACGTTCCCGGCGTCACGGGCGCATGCCTTGTGACGCTCAAGGAGACCTATGAGCGGGTCGACGGATACACCGAGGACTATGTCATCGGCGACTACGAAGACAGCGACCTCTGCCTCAAGATCCGACGGTTGGGTCTCGAGATCGCCTATGAACCGGCGGCCTGCCTCTATC
>NZ_JBFUKO010000778.1:0-2241 GCF_056400805.1 Aminobacter sp. P4_H6_2 | reverse complement strand
AGCTCGGGCTTTGCCAGGGCCTCGATCCCTGGCCGGGCTGGACCTACGTCAAGCTTGGGCTGATCGCCACCGGAACCAAGAGCCCGAACGCTGCCAAGCTGTTCATCCACTACATCCTGACCGAAGAGGGCATCGCGCCGCAGGTGAAGGATGGCAAGCTGCCGACCAACCCTGACATCGGTCTTCCCGCTGACGAGCCCTCGGGTATCGGCAAGGTGCTCGACAAGCTGCAGCAATACGACGCCTCGACAGCGCTCGAAGATTGGGATGCGCGCCAGGATTGGCAGGACCTCTGGCGCGTCGCCTACAAGAAATAGCTTTCCGGTGGACTGGGACGGGGCCCTTCTCCTTCGGCTCCGTCCACTTTTTTCCACCGGGCGACATGGAGATTTTTGAATGACCGGAACTTCGGCGAGGAAACTCGCGGCTCCCAAAGCGCTGCTGCTCGATTTCGGCGGCGTCATCGTGTCGACGGCGCATCTGCCGGGCTGGCAGGCTAAGCTGGCCGGGCATGTTCGTGGCCTGCTCGACAGGGCCGGCGTGGCGGCACCAGAGCTTTCGGTCGACCAGATCACCGACGACATCAAAGCTGCCGGTATCGCCGACTCGCATTGGAAAGATGCGATGTCGCGGCCCTTCGCACCGCGCGAATTGCGGCACGAGGAGTTCTGGGGCGACTTCGTCGCCGGCGACTGGCCGAAGGGTGCACACGACGTGGTCGTGGCTGAGGCCTACGATCTCTGTCGCAAGATGGGCAACTGGAAGAGCGAACGCGTCCTGCGCCACGGCATGCTCGATCTGCTCGACGCTGCCGACGCCGCCGGCGTGCCGGGCGGCATCGTCTCCAATGCGCTGTGCGGCCGGGTTCATCTCGACTTCCTCGATGCGCATGGGCTGACCGACCGCTTTGCCGTTGCGATCCATAGCGACGAGGTGAAGGTCAGGAAGCCGAACCCCGAGATGATTTTCCTGGCAACGCGAGCGCTTGGCGTCGAACCGTCCGAGGCCTGGTATGTCGGCGACAATTTCGACCGCGATGTTTTGTGCGGCAAGCGAGCCGGCATTGGCGGCAACATCCTGATGGAGGCCAAGGGCACCTACGATCTGCCCTATGAGTTGAAGCTCAAGCCGGACGCGATCGTTGCCGATCCGGTTGGCCTGCTCGGTCTCTTCCAAGAAGCCACGCGCGGGATTGCAGCATGACAAGCGTCGAAGAGTCCAAGCGCTTGCGGGTGATCGCCGAGCAGGCGTCGCAGCTGATGCGCGAGCCGCTGCTGGCGGCGTTCCGTTCCAACATCGCCGTCGACTACAAGGTCGACCTGCACGACGTGGTGACCAAGCACGACAAGGAATCGGAAGTGGCGATCCGCGACTTCATCCTGCGCGAGGTGTCTGATTCAACCGTGCTCGGCGAGGAGGACGGGGCCAGCGGCGAGGGTCGGGTGAAATGGTATGTCGACCCGATCGACGGCACGTCGAATTTCGCCCGCGGCTTTGCCTTCTGGTGCGTGTCGGTGGGGGCGGTGATCGACGACGAGATCGTCGCCGGCGCGGTCTACGACCCGGTCGCCGAGATGCTGTTTTCCGCCGACCTGACAGGGGCCTGGCTCGATGGCGAGCCGCTGCGCTCGCGCGCCATCGCCGACGAGCGCCATGCTACGCTGATCACGGGTTATCCCGTGGCGCGCGACCTGCGCCTCGACGGGCGTGAACAGGCGCTCGAAAATTTTGGCGAGTTGGCCGAGACATTTTCGACGTTGCGCCGTCCGGGCAGTGGCGCGCTCAGCCTCTGCCACGTCGCGGCCGGCTGGGTCGATGCCGCTGCGGGTTTCGGCACCAACCCCTGGGATGTGGTCGCAGCGATCCTCATCCTGAGGCAGGCGGGCGGCAGCTACCATCCATTGACGCTTGGCAAGGTCAGTGCGGACATCCCCGACTTCATGTGTCCGGGCTACGTGGCATTGGGCGAGGGGGGCGACTATCCGACGCTGATGCAGGTGGCGCGACGCATCTCCGACGGCCGCGATGCGGAGCGCGCACGGAATACGGCATGATGGAACGCGTGTGCATCCGCATGAAGTCACTGGATGTAGCGGGTTCGCTGAAATGCAGAAACATTATTTAACTTAAGGCGTTGACGATTTTGCACACCTGTGCAATTTGAGATCAACAACGACCCACGGGCGGCATTTAAATGACAGTTCACGCAACGGCCACCGAAGCGACAATCCAAACCGGCCT
>NZ_JBFUKO010000777.1:0-2242 GCF_056400805.1 Aminobacter sp. P4_H6_2 | reverse complement strand
ATTGCACGCACACCCACGAACCATCCTGCGCCGTGCTCATTGCCCTCGAAGACGGGCGGATCGATCCCGCACGCTTCTCGCGTTGGCGTAAGCTGCATGACGAGAATACAGCTCTCGGCACTCCCAGGCCGGTCCGCCGCTGAAACTTGCCCTCAAACCACGACAAGCTCGTTTTGTGGGTCGGGAAGTAAGTCCGCTTCTGATGCTTCCGAACCTGAAACAGGCCGGTCCGAAATCGGCCCCAAGGCTGTCGTTGAAGGCAGTTGCGCTAGCCTGCCAATGCCAGTTTGCCGTAGCGGCTGACCTCGCTCTCGATCTCGGAGATTAGGCTTTCGAGGGCAGGATTCCTCGTCTTCCTTGCGCGTCGCACCACGTAGACCAGCGGCGGGGGCGCAGGAAGGCGGGTGTCGACTATATCCATGTCCGGACGCAGATGGCGGTCACTGAGGAGCGCGACGCCAAGTCCCGCGTTCACCGCGGCGACGATGCCCGCAGCACTTGAGCATTCGAACACGGTTTCCAGGTCCGCACCTCCATCCTGTCCAATGTCAATTGCCCAGCGTCGATAGAAGCAGTCGTCGTCGAAGGAGAGGAATGGGATCGGTCCTTCAGGATCCAACAACAGCTCGCGGGATTTGACCCAATGAAGGTTCTCGCGAAACAGCACCACATCTGTCGGCCGGACCTCATGGGCGAAAACCTGCACGATGGCCACGTCCAGCTCGCCGCGATCGAGCATTGACCGCAGCACCAGGCTCATTCGAACCTTCGTTCTCACCGCTACCTGGGGATGCAGGCGCCGAAAGCGCCCGAGGATGCGCGACAAGTCCGAACAGGTCGTGTCCTCAGTTGAGCCCAGCAAGATTCGACCCGCCAGGTCGGACTTCGCCAAGCTGACCAGCGCCTCGTCGTGCAGGTCGAGGATCTTCACGGCGTATTCAAGCAGCGCCCCTCCTTCGGAGGTGAACATGCCGCCGCCGGGCCGTCTATCCAGCAGCTCGCAGCCCAGGCTGGTTTCCATGCGCTTGACCTTGTGGCTCACTGCGGATTGCGTAAGCCCGAGCGCCTCGGCAGCCCGGGTGACACCCCCGTGGAGCTTGATCGCCCGAAGCGCACGCAGCGCATCGATGTCCAACCGCCTGGTGTTGATCTCGTTCATCCTTGGCCCCAACCTAGTGGCATACGACGACTGCATGGTCCAAGCATGTCATTTTTGCAAGGAATGATTACCGTGAGGCAATGCCTGTCATCATATGATCGAAATTTGTCATGTGCGCGGCCCTCAGGGAATGAGTAACTCGGGATGATATCCATGTGGGCATCCCATGACCGCTCTTTCTCTGTCTCCCACGGCCGCGACACGGTCCCGCTTCCTCTGGCCCGTAATGGCAGCGTTGCTCGTGATCGGCTGGAGTTCGGGGTTCGTCGGCATCCGCTATGCCAGCGAGCAGGCGAGCGTGGCCGTCTTGCTGTTTTGGCGCACGCTGTTGTCGGGGGGCCTGCTGCTTCCGTTCGCCCTGGCTTTCGGGCCGAGGATGCGTCTGCGCGCCGTACTGTCTCAGGTCGGGTTCGGCGTTATGGCGGTTTTCATCTACTTGGGAGGCTTTGCGCTTGCAATCGAGCAGCGCGTCCCGACCGGGCTGGTCGCGCTGATCTCCGATCTGGTGCCGCTGGCGATCGCGGTTATGGCCCAACCCTTCCTGGGAGAGCGGCTCACAAGGCGGCAGTGGTTGGGCACCGCCATCGCTGTCACGGGAGTGCTGATCGTGTCCTTCGACAGTCTGAGCTTCGGTACCGCCCCCTTTTGGGCTTACGGGTTGACCATTGGCTCGATGATGGTGTTCGCCTTGGCTTCGGTTCTCCGCAGGGGCCGGGAATCGCTTAACATGCCGGTTCACCAAAGTCTCTGCATCCACACGCTGACGGGTGCAGTCCTGTTCGGCATCTGCGCCATCGCTCAGGGAGGGATCGCGCCGCCCATGACCCGCGAGTTCGCTATCGGCATGGCCTGGCTCGTGCTGATCGCTACGTTTGCTGCCTACTCAGTGTACTACACCATGCTGCGCATGTTCCCAGTGGCGAAGGTAAGCGCGGCCATTTACCTGAGCCCGCCAGTGACAATGCTCGGGGCTTGGATGCTGTTGTCGGAGCCGCTCACCCCGGCAATGTTCCTGGGTTTGGGCGTAACTCTGGTGGGCGTCTGGCTGACTTCGCGCGGATAAGTGTCAAACGGCCCTTTAAT
>NZ_JBFUKO010000776.1:0-2243 GCF_056400805.1 Aminobacter sp. P4_H6_2 | reverse complement strand
ACGCCGAGCAAAACCATGAGGGCGAAACGTGGGCGGGAAAAACGGGTTGAAGAAGCAGGCATTTCCATCTCCATCGGAACGAAACGTTTCGTTATATAAAACGGGCCGTTTCGTTTCGTCAAGAGGTCGTATAGGATTGTCGCGAACCGGAGAACGAGATGAGCATTGAAGTAGACAGCGCGCGGAAATCGATCGGCGCGAGGCGCAGCCCTGAAAGCGCCGAGGCGATCCTTGAGGCGGCAGAAGCCGTGCTGCGCGAAAGTGGCCATGCCGGATTCTCGATCGAGGCGGTCGCGCGCCGCGCCCGCGCCGGCAAGCCGACGATCTATCGCTGGTGGCCGAGCAAGACAGCCCTGCTTCTCGAGGTCTATCAACGCCAGAAGGGCGATGTCGCCTACCCCGACAGCGGCAGCATTGAAGAAGACCTGTTCGGTTTTGCCAGGAGCCTGTTTGCGCATTGGCGCGCAACACCCTCGGGTGGCATCTTTCGCTCGCTGGTGGCCGAGGCCCAATCCGATCCTGCTGCAGCCCAAGCGCTGGCCGAATATGCAGCTGGACGCAGGGCCAATACCGGCAAGATCATCGAGCGGGCCAAGGCACGCGGCGAAGTGGCTGCCGATGTAGATCCGACCCAGATCGCCGACATGGTCTCGTCCTATGCCTGGGTGCACCTGCTCACTGGACGGCTCGACGAGGACGATGCGACGTTGCGTGCGGCGATCCGGGTGATCGTGCACGGCATCAAGACCCAAAACAGCTGATTTCGCAGCCAAGCGCCGCGATTTTTCGAAAATCGAGCACAAACAAAAAGGGCGACGCCAAACAGCGCCGCCTTTTTTTGTTTTGAAGTGACGAAAATTACTTCTGCGCGTCGATGGCGTCGATCGCCGTCTTCAGCGCCGGGTCGGTGACTTCGACCTTGCCGGCAGCACGGACCTGCTTGACCAGCTCGATATATTTCTCGCGGATCAGGAGCGAGCGGACCTGCTCCTTGACGGTGTCGAATGCCGGCGGCTGCTGGGTGCGCTTGTCTTCGACCTTGATGATGTGCCAGCCGAACTGGGTCTGCACCGGCTCCTTGGAATAGGCACCGATTTCAAGGGCGAGTGCGGCCTTTTCGAACTCCGGCACCATCTGGCCGGGGCCGAAGAAGCCGAGATCGCCACCGGAGGTCTTGCCGCTCGGGTCGGTGGTGTTTTCATTGGCGAGCTTCTGGAATTCCTCGCCGCCATCGAGCTTCTTGATGATCGCATCGGCCTCTTCCTTGGTCTTGACCAGGATGTGGCGGGCATGGACTTCGTTGACCGGCTTCTGGGCCGCGATTTCCTTGTCGTAGCGGGCGCGGATCTCGTCGTCGGTGATCTTGCCGGCGACTTCCTTTTCAACCAATTCGCCATGCAGGGCGCGCTGGTCGAGGAAAGCCAGGCGGCGCTGGAAGTCAGCGTCCTTGTCGAGGCCCTTTTCGACTGCCTGGGCAGCCATCAGCCTGATCTCGATGATCGACGACAGGGCAGCGGCACGGCGCTGTTCGGGCGGCAGGTTGCCGAACTGCTGGCCAAGATCCTGCTCGGCGAGCGTAATGTCGGCCTCGGTGACGTTCTCGCCATTGATGGTGGCCACGATCGCATTCGGATCGACAGGAACAGCAGCGGGAGCCGCGGTCTGGGCTGCGGGCGCAGCTTCCTGCGCGACTAGTGGCAGCGACGACAGCGCCACGAGACCGGCTGCAAGTCCGAGACTGGCAAGCGAGGCGCTACGGAACGAAAAAGGCATCTAAACTCTCCGGTGGGGATGACCGCGCTTCCAAATCAACCTAAATGTGGCGGAATTTGGCGTCTTCGGCAGGCTCTCTGCGACGTTGACATAAGTTGTGCCCCCTCTTATCTGTCCATCGTCTTCGCGTCCAGAACCGTTTTCCGGGCGCTTTTCGTGTTGAACCTGCCACCGCGTTATCCTCGGTAGGTTCGGCCGGCGGACAGTCGGCTTCATTCGAATTGAAAGGGCCACTTGATGGTCAGTCTCGGCGGTCTCGCCCGTAAGATTTTCGGTTCCTCCAACGACCGCCGTGTCAAGTCGACCCGGCCCCGGGTGGAAGCGATAAACGCAATGGAAAATGAACTGCAGGCGCTGACCGACGACCAGCTTCGGGCGCGGACCGAGCAGTTCCGCCAGGATATCGCCAATGGTGCCTCCCTCGATGACCTGCTGATCCCGGCATTCGCCACTGTGCGCGAAGGCTGTCT
>NZ_JBFUKO010000775.1:0-2267 GCF_056400805.1 Aminobacter sp. P4_H6_2 | reverse complement strand
GGGCAGGATTCCGATGAGTCTTCCCACTGATTAGTCACTGTCACCTCGACTGTCGTCGCGGCCAGCATCGATGGTCGACGTTTGGCTGATGACAGCCGCGGGCGTGCCGCCGAAGAAGACCTGGGCCGGCGTCTCGAACCCCACACCACTTAAGACCTCAGTTTCGATTGCTATCAACGGTCAGCGGCTCAGGAACGGTGAGAGCGAAGGGTCAGCTTTTCGCGACGTAGTCTGGTTCCCAAGGGGCGGAACGCTTCGCCAGTTCGACCATCTCCGGCACCGAGGTCGCTGGCGCGGACAAAGCGGCCATGAACTCGACGAAGCCTTCCGGACTCATGCGGATCAGCCGGTTCTCCATCAGTACGTCTTCGGCGGCGCGCACAGCCGCATCGCGCACGAAATCCGTGCGCGACCGGCCGCGCAGACCAGCAGCGCGATCGATCATGGCAATGTCGACCTTGGGGAGGCGCATCGAGATCGGATGTTCCTTGCGTTTGACGTAAATGGCTATGTCACTCTCCTTGTTCAGGAGGCAGCTGATGGTAGTGCAAATTGCAATACAGCATAACATCAGGTTGCCAGTCGCTCCTCCTCTTTCGGTTCTCCCACCGGCCCGCGTAGTAGCGTCGCCCTAATGGAATGAGAAGGTTGGCCATGTGGTCCGATTTGTTCATTGCTGCCGTGCTGATCGTTTGTTTGCTTGCACGCTCGCTTTACGCCGCACACCAAGCCTTGTACGCCACGACCGTGCCAGCCGGTTGGACCGGCGCCGCTTGAGCATCGACTACCCGACCTCTACTCGTCGTAAGGGTTTATCCGCATCTTAACTAATGTATGCCATTGTTCCTGCATTGGTGTTCTGCGCAGGAGAGTAGAATGTCTGATCCTATTGACCAGGAAGAGCTTCCGAAGCCCAGCCTGCTTCAACGCAGCCGATCAATTGTCCGAGCGACAATGCCGTTCGCTTCGCCGGTCGTATCGATAGGATGTGCGATCGTAGTAGGATATTTCACCTACGTGGCCGCCAACCAAAAACCACCCGAAGACATGGCTTCACTGGCCATTTCAATCCTGAAATCGGGCGATGCATCACCGGAGATGCGCACCTGGGCGGCGGGCGTTCTCAGGTTCCAGACCGGCATTTCGATGCCTGCCAGAATTAACCCGCGATGAAAGCGACATAGGCGGCTGCCATGCCCGCCGCTAGGATAGTCAAAAGTCCTTCATGACGTGCTCGGCGCCGTCGATGACCACTGCGTCCGACATGGCGGGTTCTACGAATGGCACTGGGAAGATCATACGAAGCCCAACAGTCCAGTCAGAATGTTTGCCGGCCTTCTGTTACGCATCCGACAATGTGCAGGCCGCGATCGCCGATTTCGCCATCGCGCAGGGCGTCAAGAAGGCCTTCCTCCTGACCTCGCTGCCGCCAAGTCCCTCGCATGCCATCAAGACGTATGGCTAGGGCAAATAGCCATGCCGTACTGCCCTGTGTTTCTCATCGAGTACAGCATTTGGTGAGAATGGCGGCAATCGTTCCCAGCATGATCCTTTCGCAACCGATGCGTCCATCGAAGGTGGCGCCAGTCGGACGAAAGCCGCAGCTCTGGTAAAGGCTCGTCGCCGGTTCGTTTTCAACATTCACGGACAACATCAGTAGCGAAACCGCTGGGCGGTTCTCAGCCACCCATCGTGCTGCCGTTCGGACGGCGGCGGTTCCATAGCCCCGGCGTTGAAACTGTCTGCCGATGCGGAAATTGTGCAGCGTCATCACATCGGGCAACGCCCATGCGGGGAGTGCAGGCTCTTCTCGGAGAACGCAAAAGCCGATTGCACTGTCGTCGTGGGCCACAATGAAGGGATGAACGGCCTCCGGATGTGGGATGCTGCGCAGGCGGTCGAACAGCTCCCAAATGTCCCCACCAGAAAATTCCTGTTGGTCTTCGTCGAGGTATATCGCTGTAACGAATTGCTCGTCTGATAGTGGAACCTCTCGGAGATGTAACTCCATCTGCGGCGCCTTTGCCTATGGTCTTACGCTTTCAGGCCACGACCTGGCGGCGGTGCGCCTGGTGGAAAGAGCACCGGTCCTTCAATGCCATAAAAGCGTCTGGTACTTCCCAAAGCTTCTTGAGAGACCTCAATGAGGGCACCGACTGTCTCGCAGTCTTCGAGCTGCAACCTTTCGCCAAGAACCTCCACCGTCCAGCCGAGTGCTCTCAGTCGGTCTGGCCAGAACGCTTCGCACACGACGCTGATCTTTCGAA
>NZ_JBFUKO010000774.1:0-2271 GCF_056400805.1 Aminobacter sp. P4_H6_2 | reverse complement strand
CTGCGGCATCGCACGCGATGCGGTCGGACGCGGTTACTCGGTCTACCTCGCCGAAATGAACGATCTCGCCAGCGGCACGTCGTCCTACTCGACCAAGCTGATCCATGGCGGACTGCGTTATCTCGAACATTACGAATTCCGCCTGGTGCGCGAGGCACTGATGGAGCGCGAGGTGCTGTGGCGCAATGCGCCGCACATCATCTGGCCGATGCGTTTTGTCTTGCCCTACGCCAAGGGCCTGCGTCCGGCCTGGCTGATCAGGCTCGGCCTGTTTCTCTACGACCACATTGGCGGGCGCAAGCTTTTGCCCGCGACCAAGACGCTCGACATGCAAAGCGATGCCGCCGGCAAGCCGCTCAAGCCGATGTTTTCAAAGGCGTTCGAATATTCGGACGGCTGGGTCAATGATGCCCGGCTGGTGGTGCTCAACGCCCGCGACGCTGCCAACCGGGGGGCGGTGATCCGCACCCGGACCAAGGTGACGCGTGCGCGCCGGGACAATGGCCATTGGGCCATCCAGGTCGAAGACACGCGCAGCGGCAAGATCGAAGAGGTCAAGGCGCGGCTGATCGTCAACGCCGCCGGGCCGTGGATCGACCATGTCTTGACCGAGACAGTCGGGCAGAACAACGTCCACAATGTGCGCCTGGTCCAGGGCAGTCATATCGTGGTCCCGAAGAAATTCGATGACCCGCGCGCCTATTTTTTCCAGAACAAGGACGGGCGGATCATCTTCGCCATTCCTTATGAAGAAGACTTCACCCTGATCGGAACCACCGACCAGGATTATGACGGCGACCCGCATATGGCAGAGATCAGCCAGGCTGAGATCGACTATCTCTGCGCTGCGGCGAGCGAATATTTCGCCGAACCGGTGAAGCCCGAGCACATTGTGTGGACCTATTCCGGCGTCAGGCCGCTTTATGACGATGGTGCCAGCAAGGCGCAGGAAGCGACGCGCGACTATGTCCTGAAGTCGGATGGCGGCGAGGGTAAGGTGCCGATCGTCAACATCTTTGGCGGCAAGATCACCACCTACAGGCGTCTTGCCGAGTCGATGCTCGATATCATCGAAAAGCATCTGGGCAAGAAGGGCAAATCCTGGACAGCGACAGCAGCCCTGCCTGGCGGCGAGTTTGCGGCAACCGCATTCGACGCCGAAGTGGTGAAACTCAAGGCCGCCTATCCGTTCCTCGACATGCGCCTCGCCCGTCGCCTGACCCGGCTGTATGGCACGCGGGCAAAAGCCCTTTTGGGCCTCGCCAAATCCGAAGCCGAGCTGGGATGCAATTTCGGCGCCGACCTCTACGAGGCGGAGGTGCGCTACCTCGTCGACCATGAGTGGGCGGTGACGGCAGAGGACATTTTGTGGCGACGCACCAAGCGCGGTCTCAAGCTCGGCAAGGAGCAGGCCGCGTCACTCGATGAATTTCTGCAAGGAATAGGCACGAGAGCCGGCAACGCGGCGGCCTAGCTACCAACCTTGCCGACGGCTAATAACCTGTCGAGCGCAATATCGCACGGCGTCGATTTGTAAGGGGAGACGGCACCATACCGCCTCCCCTTCATGCAGCAGGAGAGGGAAAATGAGCGGCTTCATTCTGGCGATAGATCAGGGCACAACATCCAGCAGGGCGATTGTTTTCGATGCGGCGATGAAGCTCGCCGGCTTAGGCCAGAAGGAATTCACCCAGCATTTCCCCGCCTCCGGCTGGGTCGAACAYGACCCGGAGGAAATCTGGGATAGCGTTGTCTCTACCTGCAAGATCGCACTCGAAAAGGCTGGAAAGGCCGCTGGCGACATTTCGGCGATCGGCATCACCAACCAGCGCGAAACGGTCGTCATCTGGGACAAGGTATCAGGCAAGCCGATCCAAAATGCGATCGTCTGGCAGGATCGGCGCACAGCATTGCTCTGCGCCAACCTCAAGAAGCAAGGGCTGGAGCCGCGCTTCACCAAAAAGACCGGCTTGCTGCTCGATCCCTATTTCTCCGGCACCAAGATCGCCTGGCTGCTCGATCATGTGAAGGGCGCGCGCAAGCGGGCCGAGCGCGGCGAGTTGCTCGCCGGCACGATCGACTCGTTCCTGATCTGGCGCCTGACCGGCGGCAAGGTGCACGCGACCGACGCCACCAACGCCTCACGCACTTTGGTCTACAACATCGAGAAAAACGCCTGGGACGCCGAATTGCTCGACATCCTGCGCATCCCCGCAGTGATGCTGCCCGAGGTCAAGGATTGCGCCGCCGACTTCGGGGTCACCGATAGAT
>NZ_JBFUKO010000773.1:0-2278 GCF_056400805.1 Aminobacter sp. P4_H6_2 | reverse complement strand
GTATCCCAGTGCTGCCCTCGCCCGACATCACCGAAAGTCGCGATTTCTATCGCGACAAGCTTGGCTTCGAGGTTATCGGCCCGGCAATGGACGACTACCTGATCGTGCGGCGGGGCGAGATCGAAATCCACTTCTGGAAATCGGACGACCGCAAGCTGCCTGAGGTGTCGTCCTGTTATATCAGGGGCGGCGAGGTATCGGCGCTGCACGCAGAGTATTCAGCTCGTGGCGTCGAGAAATTGAGTCCGTTCACCGTTCGGCCGTGGAACATGAAGGAATTCTACGTTCACGATCCGCATGGAAACTTGCTACGCTTCGGCTGCGCGCCGGAAGAAATTTAAATGGGGCAGGCCTTGGCCTGCCCCAATTTATTCTTACGCGGATGCCAGCAGGCTGGCGTTGCCACCGGCGGCAGTGGTGTCCACGCAGACGGCCCGTTCATGGGCATAGGCGGCGGGGTAGATCACCTCGCTGATCAGCGGCACGATCGGGCCCTTGCGCTCGGCAACCACCTTGCGGACGATGCGCATGCTCTCTTCGGTTCCCGAATAAGCCACGACATCGACGGCAAGCGAACGCGCCTCGACCGGATCGGGGCGACCATCGATGGCAGAGATCGGCAGGCCCTTGCCGAGCAGCGCGTGGACCGCAGCCGGAGCGCCAGGCGCAACTGCGAGAACGGCATTGCCGGCGGCAAGCGCCTGGATCGCCTGGGCAAGAAGCGTCTCTGCATCCGGCCCGAGGCAAAGCACGTGACCGCGCGGATTGAGCGACAGCGTGTTCGCCTCACCCGTCGGTCCGGGCAGGTCGATCTGGCCGAAATCGATGCTTGCCGCAGCCGCAATCGCCTCGGCGCCCTTGCCTCGCAGATGCTTGCGCAGGATGGCGATACGGTCCGGTCGTGTCGCCCACTCGCCGGCATCGACAAGATTGTCGACCAGTTCGGTCGCAGTGACCTTGTGGCCTTCCGGCAGCACAGTGCCTGCTTCGGGTGCCTTGCGGAAGCGGCGCAGATAGTGCGGTCCGCCAGCCTTGGGTCCGGTGCCCGACAACCCCTCGCCACCGAATGGCTGCGAACCGACAACAGCACCGATCTGGTTGCGATTGACATAGATGTTGCCGGCGTGGATGCCGTCCATGATGTGCTGGACACGGCCTTCGATGCGGGTGTGCAGGCCGAAGGTCAGGCCGTAGCCCTTGCGGTTGATCGCAGCGATAACMTCGTCGAGCTGGTCAGCCTCGAAGGTCGCGACATGCAGAACCGGGCCAAAGATTTCGCGCTCCATCTCCTCGATGCCTTTGACGCGGAAAACGTGCGGGGCAACGAAGCGGCCATCGCTGGGCGCATCGAGCTTGGCGATCAGCTTGCCCTTGGCCTCCATCTTTGCGCAATAGTCGCGGATCGAGTTCTGCGCCTCTTCGTCGATGACGGGGCCGACATCGGTCGACAGCTGCCACGGATCGCCGATGCTGAGCGCTTCCATCGCACCCTTCAGCATCTCGACCATCTTCTTTTCGACGTCGGTCTGGACGTAGAGCACTCGCAGCGCCGAGCAGCGCTGGCCGGCACTCTGGAACGAGGAGGCCAGCACGTCGCGAATCGCCTGCTCCGGCAGCGCGGTGGAATCGACGATCATCGCATTGAGGCCGCCGGTTTCGGCGATCAGCATCGCGTCGGGCGCGGCCGTCTCGGCAAGTTGTTTTTCGATCAGCTTGGCGACTTCCGTCGAGCCGGTGAAGCAGACGCCTGATATGCGCGGATCAGCAGTCAGCGGCGCACCGACCGTCGGACCGTCGCCGGGCAGAAGCTGGATCACGTCTTCCGGGACGCCAGCTTCGCGCATCAACGCCACCGCACGCGCCGCGATCAGCGGCGTCTGTTCGGCCGGCTTGGCGATCACCGAATTGCCGGTGACGAGAGCGGCTGCGATCTGGCCGGTGAAGATGGCCAGCGGGAAATTCCATGGCGAAATGCACACGATTGCGCCGCGTGCCGCAGTACCTGCTTCCGCCTTTTCAGCCTCGGCTGCGTAATAGCGCAGGAAATCGACTGCTTCACGCACTTCGGCTACGCCATCGGCCAGCGATTTTCCCGCTTCACGGGTGGCAAGGGCAAAGAACTCAGGGGCGTTTACTTCATAGAGATCGGCTGTGCGGCGCAGGATGGCGGCACGTTCGGCGACGGGCTTGGCTGCCCAGGCCGGCTGCGCCTCGATGGCGAAGCGCACGGCTGTCGGCACCTGCTTTGCGGCTGCTTCGGTTGCGGTGCCGACAACGT
>NZ_JBFUKO010000772.1:0-2279 GCF_056400805.1 Aminobacter sp. P4_H6_2 | reverse complement strand
GTCCAGGCGGCGGCGCTCTACCGCTACTTTCCGACCAAGGAAGATTTGCTCCACACGCTGATGCGCGAGCACATGGAGTTGCTGGCCGCCACTTGGCAAAGCGCACGCCCCGACAATGACGATCCGGTCGCTCGATTGACCGCCTTTGTCGCCAATCACATCCGTTTCCACGTCGAACGCCGCCACGCCACCCATGTCTCGAACATGGAGTTGCGCAGCCTTTCGCGAGATAATCTGACGAGCATCCTCAAGCTCCGCACCGCCTATGAGAAGGAGCTCAGGACCATCCTGCGCGACGGCGCGGACGCTGGCGTGCTGGAGGTCGACGACACCGGACTTACCGCCATGGCGATCATCCAGATGATCACCGGCGTCATCGTCTGGTTTCGTCCCGATGAAAGACTGTCGGTCGACGAAGTGACCGCTACTTATCTGGCCATGACCATGCGCCTGACGGGTGCCAGKCCAAACACGGAGGACCGGCATGTACGACAAGACGCTGAACTTCGGGCTTGGTGAAGATATCGACAGCCTGCGCGAGATGGTGCGGCGCTTCGCACAGGAGCGCATTGCGCCGATTGCCGCCGACATCGACCGCGACAACGAATTTCCCGCGCATCTGTGGCAGGAGCTTGGCGCGCTCGGACTGCTCGGCATCACCGCCGAAGGCGAGTATGGCGGCTCGGAGATGGGCTATGTCGCCCATGTCGTGGCGGTGGAGGAGATTTCCCGCGCCTCGGCCTCAGTCGGCCTGTCATACGGTGCGCATTCCAACCTGTGCGTAAACCAGATCAAGCGCTGGGGCACTCCGGAGCAGAAGGCAAAGTACCTGCCCAAGCTGTGTTCGGGCGAAAATGTCGGCGCGCTCGCCATGTCGGAGAGCGGATCGGGGTCGGATGTGGTGTCGCTCAGGCTGAAGGCCGAAAAACGCAACGACCGCTACGTGCTCAACGGTTCCAAGATGTGGATCACCAATGGCCCCGACGCCGACACGCTGGTGGTCTATGCCAAGACCGATCCGGACCGGAAATCGCGCGGCATCACCGCCTTCATCATCGAAAAGACAATGAAGGGATTTTCCGTCGCGCAAAAACTCGACAAGCTCGGCATGCGCGGCTCGAACACCGGCGAGCTGGTGTTCGAGAACGTCGAGGTGCCATTTGAAAACGTACTGCATGAGGAAGGGCTCGGCGTCGAAGTCTTGATGTCGGGGCTCGATTATGAGCGCGTGGTGCTGGCCGGTGGGCCGATCGGCATCATGGCGGCGTGCCTGGATGTGGCGGTGCCCTACGTGCACGACCGCAAGCAGTTCGGCCAGCCCATCGGCGAGTTCCAGCTCGTCCAGGGAAAGCTTGCCGACATGTATTCGACGATGAATGCCGCCCGCGCCTATGTCTATGCCGTGGCCGCTGCCTGCGACCGGGGCCAGACAACGCGCAAGGACGCGGCGGGCTGCGTATTGTTTGCTGCGGAAAAGGCGACGCAATGCGCACTCGATGCGCTGCAGCTGCTCGGCGGCAACGGCTACATCAACGACTACCCGACAGGCCGATTGCTGCGCGATGCAAAACTCTATGAGATCGGCGCCGGCACAAGCGAGATCAGGCGCTGGCTGATCGGCCGCGAGATCATGGCGGAAGGGGCGTGACCTCGATTTGCCGCAAACTTAGAAGAATGGCATAATTTCACGTTCTGCCACAGATCGAGGTTTATGCCATGACTGAGCCAGAGACACCCAAGGGTTTCGCCGAAGAACCGCAGCAGTTCGAAGGGCTGGAAACGGGCCTCGCGTCAGTCGAATATGTCAGGCTGAAGATTGGTGACGGCGGCCGCATCGTCATACCGGCGGGAATGCGCGCGGCGATGTTCGTCAAACCCGGTGACACCGTAACTGCGCGTGTCGTCGATGGAGAGTTTCGTATCGTCTCGCCTGCCGTGGCCTTAAAGCGGGTTCAAGCGGAGGCACGGAAGTTCAAGGCGAAAAACCCCGATGCGAGCGTGGTCGACGAGTTCATCGCAGAACGACGCGAGGAGGCCCGTCGAGAGACCGAAGAAGCCAACACTTGGCGCAGGGAGCGCGGCTTGCCTCCGCTGGAGGCCGAGTGAGTGGCTACGTCCTCGACTCCTCGGCGATCTTGGCGGTTCTGCTCGGTGAAAACGGCCGCGACCTGGCAGCTGATCTGGCGAAGGATTCGCTTATGTGCAGCGTGAATCTTGCCGAAGTCGTCACCAAGTGCGTTGAGTACGCTTATCCAGAGGACATCGCGTTACAGTATGTG
>NZ_JBFUKO010000771.1:0-2280 GCF_056400805.1 Aminobacter sp. P4_H6_2 | reverse complement strand
ACCTCGGTCTGATTGAGGCGCTTTCCGAACGCCCGCCCGAAAGGCGTCCGATGGTGGTGGCGCACGAATTGAGCGTCCATACGCGAGCCGCGCTGGAGAGCGGTCTATTTCAGGCCATCATCAATCAGGACGCCGGTCACGAGGTTCGCAGCGCCATCCGCACGCTCCGTTCGCTGGCCGATCAGCGGACCCTCATCGAAGGGCAGGAACACATTCGCATCGAGATATATCTGCGCGACAACCTACCTTGAGCGCCGGAATCTTGGCTGCCCCCTCTGGCGTGGCGGTTCGTTCTGATATACGTACATCAGAAATTGTTGCACTGGGGTGGAACAGAACATGGTCACCGGATTTTTTGGCGACATAAAACCGATCCGGTATGAGGGGCCTGGCTCGGACAGTCCGTTGGCCTACCGCTTCTACAACAAAGACGAGCTCGTGCTCGGCAAGCGTATGGAGGACCATCTGCGCTTCGCCGTGGCCTACTGGCATTCTTTCGCCTGGGAAGGCAGCGACCCGTTCGGTGGCCAAACGTTTGACCGCCCGTGGTTTGGTCCAACCATGCAGCACGCCCAACTGAAGGCCGACGTAGCCTTCGAAATGTTCTCGTTGCTCGGCACGCCCTATTATTGTTTCCATGACGCTGATGTGCGCCCTGAGGGCAACAGCTTCACCGAAAGCAAGGATCGGCTCGATGAGATCGTCGACATTTTTGCGCAGAAACAAAAGCAGACCGGCGTGAAGCTGCTCTGGGGCACCGCCAATATGTTCTCCAACCGGCGCTGGATGGGGGGCGCCGCCACCAACCCTGATCCCGATATCTTTGCCTATGCGGTGGCCACGGTTAAGGCTTGCATGGATGCCACGAAGAAGCTCGGCGGCGAGAACTATGTTCTTTGGGGCGGTCGCGAAGGCTACGAGACGCTGCTCAACACCGACCTGAAGCAGGAGCGTTTGCAGGCCGGCCGCTTCCTCTCAATGGTCGTCGACTACAAGAAGAAGATCGGTTTCAACGGAACCATCCTGATCGAGCCAAAGCCGCAGGAACCGACCAAGCACCAATACGACTATGACGTCGCGACAGTCTATGGCTTCCTTAAGGAATTCGGGCTGGAAAACGAGGTCAAGGTCAATATCGAGCAGGGACACGCAATCCTTGCCGGCCACTCGTTCGAGCACGAACTGGCATTGGCCGGGTCGCTTGGCATCCTTGGCTCGATCGACATGAACCGCAATGACTACCAGTCGGGTTGGGATACCGATCAGTTCCCGAACAACGTGCCCGAAATGGCGCTGGCCTATTATTATATCCTCCAGGCCGGCGGACTGAAGTCAGGCGGCACCAATTTCGATGCAAAAATCCGCCGCCAGTCGCTCGATCCGCAAGATCTGCTGATCGCCCATATCGGCGGCATGGACGCCTGCGCTCGTGGCCTCAAGGCTGCGGCGCGAATGATCGAGGACGAGRCTCTGTCAGTCCCTCTGGCCGAGCGCTATGCCGGCTGGAAGACCACCGAGGGCGAGGCCATGCTGTCGGGCAAGCGCACGCTTGAGGAAGTGGCCGAGCGCGTGGTCAAGGAGAAGATAGAACCGCAGCCAAAATCCGGCCGGCAAGAACTGCTCGAAAACATCGTCAACCGTTACGTGTAAGGTGCGATAGGCGATTTCGACCACAGATCACTCGCGCATACGGCGAGCTGGCGGAATGGAAGGTGAACGTGGGCTGCAATTGGCTAGATTTAGGATGACATCAATCTCACCCGCAAGGTGATCTTTAGATCTTGTCCAATCTGGAACGACATTTCGGCGCGAGCGCGCCACGGGAGGAAGTGCATGAAGACGATCAAGGGCCCCGCGATTTTCTTGGCGCAATTTGCTGGCGACGCAGCACCGTTCAATTCGTTCGACTCGATCTGCAGATGGGCCTCGGACCTTGGTTACAAGGGTGTCCAGATTCCAACTTGGGACGCACGGCTAATCGACCTGAAGAAGGCTTCAGACTCCAAGGACTATTGCGATGAGATCAAAGGCGTCGCCGCCTCGCATGGTCTGGAAGTGACCGAGCTCTCCACCCACTTGCAGGGTCAGCTGGTTGCTGTTCACCCAGCCTATGACACCGCGTTTGATGGTTTTGCGGCCCCGGAAGTGCGCGGCAATCCCAAGGCCCGCCAGGAATGGGCTGTTGACCAGGTCAAGCGTGCGTTGCGTGCCTCCAAGCATCTGGGCATCAAGGCCCACGCCACCTTCTCCGGCGCGCTCGCCTGGCCCTATGTCTACCCT